>CAKMJZ010000036.1 GCA_927435855.1 uncultured Erysipelotrichaceae bacterium | reverse complement strand
ATGGCTTCCCCTTCCATTCAACCTGAGTCCTCCGGTCGCCCGTATGACTACCTTGTCCCTGATCTCCTTGGGTCTGTTGATTCCCATCAAGGCCTACAACATGGTGCTGGTCGTCGGTGTGCTCCGTTCGGGGGGAGACACCCGGTTCTCCATGTTCGTCGAGCTGGCCGGGGTCTGGTTGATCGGAGTTCCCTGTGCCTTCCTCGGAGCTCTCGTATTCGGTATTCCGATCTACTACCTGTACCTGTTTGTCGGGTTGGAAGAGGCATTCAAGTGGATTGTGGGGATGTTCAGGATCAAGAGCGGCAAATGGGTAAACAGGCTCACCGAGGACCTGCCTGCCACGGGCGGGGACTTGGCTTGACCGTCCGATAGCCGGGCTTTATATTCTAGGTAAGAGGCACCATATGGGAACCACCGTCCTGATCAATGGAACCATAGTCACCGGTTCGGCGAAATTGCAGAATTGCGGTTTGTTCATTGATTCCGAAGGAAACATCGGAGACATTTTCAACATGAAACGCTTCCAGCAGAAGCGCTTTCCCCCAGGCACAGAAACCATCGACGTCAAGGGCGCCTTCATCGCACCCGGATTCATCGACACCCATATCCATGGAATCGGAGGATTCGGAACCGAAGACGCGAAGACCGAATCGATCCTCGGCATGTCCGAACGGTTGGCCGATTTTGGGGTGACCGGATTCTTTCCAACCATCTACACAGATACGACCGAGAGGATGCTCGCATCGATCGAAGCCACGGTCGAGGCGATAGGAGAGGAAACCGGAGCCACCATACTTGGGATCAATGTGGAGGGTCCGTTCATCTCCTCGGCCCGGTTGGGGGCACAAAATGCCGACGGCGTCAAACCGGTCGACGTGGCCTTGTTCGAAAAGATTATTGAAGCGGGCAAAGGCCATATTGTCTGTATGACGGTAGCCCCAGAATTGAAGGGGATGCGAGAATTGGCACTCACTGCAATCAAACGGGGTGTCGTTTTGCTTGCAGGACATACGAATGCCACCTATGAGAACATTATTGAGGGCATGCAGGTCGGAATACTCCACTCGACCCACTTCTTCAATGCGATGAGCCGACTCCACCAAAGGAACCCGGGTACGGTCGGAGCTATTCTGATCGAGCAGGATATGCAGTGCGAAGTGATTGCCGACGGAGTACACGTGCACCCGGAATTGGTCAAGTTGCTTTTAAAAGACAAACAAGTCAGGAACGTCGTATTGGTTACCGATTCCTTGAAGCCAACCATGCAAAAGGGTGGCGAGCTATTGTCCAACAAGGAAATCGCAATCCTGGCCGATGATGGGGCGTTCCACAGGGCGGATGATCCCGATGTCATGTTGGGCTCCTCGCTTACCATGCTGCAAGGTGTGAAGAATCTCGTGGATTGGGAAGTTCCCATCGAGTCGGCGATACAGATGGCTACCGCCAATCCGGCACGTATCTACGATATGTCGCTCATGGGACGGTTGACTCCGGGATACCTGGCAAATATCGTGGTTTTCGACGAGGATTTTGTCGTCAAGGGCCTGTTTATCCGTGGTACTATGATACGTGACAATTTTTCATAACAACTTGCTCTAGGGGGAATGCATGGCTCAACATGGTGCATCTGAACGTGCGGTCGAAGGCTTGCAGCCGCAAAGGCTTTGGAATTATTTTCTCGATCTTACCCAGATTCCGCGGGAATCGGGGAACGAAGGTCAAGTACGCGCATACCTGGTCGAATTCGCCAAGAAACATGGGTTCGCTTTCCAAGTCGATGATGCTGGAAATGTGATTATCAAGGTTCCGGCAACGAAAGGAATGGAGCATGTCCCCTCCCTGGCATTGCAAGGCCATATGGATATGGTCTGTGTAAAGGAGGACGATGTCGAATTCAACTTTGCCACCGATCCATTGGTGCTTGAACGCGACGGGGATTGGCTCAAGGCCAGAGGAACGACTCTTGGAGCCGACAATGGGATCGCTATTGCCCTGGCCCTCGACCTTTTCACCGATCCCGAAGCTTCACATGGTCCATTGGAAGCGATTTTCACCACTTCGGAAGAAACCGGATTGGAAGGCGCCTTCGGACTCGATGCATCCATGATAGATAGCAGGAAGATGCTCAACCTGGATAGTGAGGAAGAGGGAATCTTCTTCATCGGTTGTGCCGGAGGTGTTGAAATCAACGCATCCGTGCCGCTTGAACTATCCCCGGTCACCAAACGTGAACTCTTGTTGGATGTGACGCTCGACGGATTGCTTGGGGGACATTCGGGTGGAGAAATCCACAAACAGCGTGCAAATGCGATATCCTGTATGGCCCGTCTGTTGCGAACGATATCGGACGAATGTACTGTCCGGTTGGTGCACATGGCAGGTGGCACAAAACGCAATGTCATTCCCAGCAGTTGCCGTGCAACCGTTTCGATACCCTCGGAACGGCTTGAGCTTGTAGAATCGATTGCCACACAAGTATTGAAGGACCTCAAGAAGGAATATGCACAAGCAGATCCGGGAATCAACCTGATTATCGCCAAGTCAAGGAAGCAGGCGACCGAAGCATCGACGGCACAACAGAGCGAGGCTATGATCAATGCACTGTGTCTTGCTCCACACGGTGTCGAACGGATGAGCCAGACCATTGACGGGATGGTGGAGACCTCCTCCAACCTGGCGGTTATCAAAACCACTGACAAGGCGTATACCTTGGTCACCAGTCATCGATCGTCGATACTCTCTTCCCGTGACATGATTGCGAAAAGGGCCGTTTTGGCTTTCGAGACCGCTGGAGCCACATGCAAGCTGGAGAATCCGTACCCGGCATGGACTCCGGACCCGTCCTCACCGCTTGCAGGATTCTGTGCCACGGCATGGAAGAAGCATATGGGCAAGAAAGCGCAGATAACCGCAATCCACGCAGGGTTGGAATGCGGTATCATCAACTCGCTTGTGGAAGGTATGGATTCCGTTTCGCTCGGCCCGAACCTCATGGATGTCCACTCGCCCAAGGAACGGGTTTCCATTTCTTCGACTGCGAGAATCGCCGAATTCCTGCGGCATCTCTGTCCGATCATTTCTTGAGGAATCCGGAAACACGATCGTCAAGGTGAAACCGATTATTCCACTGTTTTCTTCCGGCTCCAGTCCTTCACACTGCGAGCCAGTTCTTTTGCTGTGCCGATTGCCCTTGCCTTATCGTCTTCAGTAGGAGCCCCTTGATATTCTATGACTCCGACACAATCCCACTTCAAGGATTCAACGAAAGGGTCGAATTGCTTTTGGGCACCGCCGGACCATCCGAAGGAACCGAAACGCATGACCTTGCGATTGTTCACATGGCTTCTCTCGAGGATATCCAAGATATGGTACATGGGAGGGAACATGCGGTATTCGTACGTCGGCATGCCGATAACCAGGCCGCTTGTGCGCCAAGCGGATGCCAGTACGAAGGAGGCATGCTCCTTGGGGACCTCATGCATCCTTACCGTCAAACCTTCATCCTCAAGTGTCTTCTTGATTATGGGGACAAGTGCTGCCGTATTGCCGTACATGCTGCTCCATACGAAGGTCACTTCCGCTTCGGCTGGCCCGTTCATATCTTCGGCCAACGTCTTGTACAGTTCGATAATCCTCGCAGGATCTTTCCTCCACACGATTCCGTGGCTCGGGGCAACCATACGGATATCGAGTCCAGCCAATTTTTGGATACCCCGCAGTACGAATTGGCTGAACGAGGAGACGATGTTGGCATAGTAGCGTTCGGTTTCGGGTATGAGCAGCTCCCATTCGGCTGTGGTCAATTCGTCGTCGAAACAATGTTCATATTGGCCGAACGATCCGAAGGCATCACAGGAGAAGAGCACCCCGTCCTCCGGCACGTACGTCATCATCGTCTCAGGCCAATGGATATTCGGCGTCTCTTCGAAAACCAGAGTCTTGCCCCCGAGATCGACAGTCTCTTTCGACGCGACAGATCTGACCTTTTCCGTTATTCCGTAGAAGGCTTCGACAAGCGGAACCGCTTTTTTGGTACAGAGGATTTCGATGTTGGGATTCTGTTTGCACAATTCGGCCAACGAACCGGTGTGGTCCGGCTCCATGTGGTTCAAAACAAGGTAATCGATATCCTTGAACGATAGGCCAAGGGCGGCCATCTGCTGCTCGACAGCACCAACAGCTCCTTCCCAATCCTTCACAAGATCGATGAAGGCAGTCTTCTCGGTTCCCTGCACAACATACGAGTTCAACAACACCCCATGAGGTATCGGCCAAATGCCCTCGAACAAATCCCTATCGCCAATACGTGCATATACACGGTGGATGCCAGGTGCCAAAGTATCCGGTTTCATGCGTCCTCCCACATCGGTTTCGTCTTCCCGTTATATCACAAATCATGGCCGATTGGTAGATTCGTGCCAATTTTGCTGCGACAAGGGATGAATGGTATCGCAACCCCAGGGCAGGAGCCGGACCCGGGAGGCTTCGCCCCCGCTACCGCCCCAAGTGGCGGGGTATCTCACCCTACGTTTCCTGCACTCACTCGGTAATGGACCAATAGTAATTGTTCCGCTACCCTCGTTTCGTTGGGGAATCAAATATGCGCGGTTCTGATTCGCAAGGAGGACATCTCATGTTGTCGATGTTTCCAGTCCGGCATACATTCCCCAAGCATTCGCTTGAAGGCATCTCCATGATTGAAGTGAACCAGATGGGCAACCTCGTGCAACGCCAGATAATCCACCAATGGTAACGGCAGCATCAATGAACGGATCGCAAACCGCAGGTCTCCCTTCTGGGAGCAACTGCCCATACGCTTGGGGTAGGAGGCCATTGAAACCACCACAGGTCGGCTCACTTCGGCTTGCCCGATCCTGCTTATCCACTTCTCCACCAGCTCGCCATATACCTGGTTGCCAAGTTCCACGTACCAAAGCGTGATCGCTTTTCCGATTGCTCCACCTTTTGCCCCATTGCGGGCGTGGACCACCAAGGTATCCTCCACAAGCTCGCAAGTGGTGGTAGCTACTCCACCCCTCTGGACCTTCAGGATCTTCTCCTCCCCAAAAACCAGGAAGCGGTCGCCGTCCATGTACGTATGTTCGGGAAGAGTCTTTGGCAATGAGCCGACAGCCGCAAGTTTCCGTTCTATCCAATCGACGTGGTCCGCGACAAACCGATCTATCGTTGTCCTTGGGGTTCTGCTTGGTGCTGAAACCACTACACGTGCATCGTCGGTTACTCGCAAGGCAATCCGGCGCCTATTCGATTTTCTGATGAGTTCATACTGTACTTTGCCAGCTGTTTTTACTACAATCCTATCCATGAACAGTGCATCTCCCATGAAACTGCATCTACAACAACCCTTATCCTATACACATATTCTGGAAAACCCCAAGCAGTGCGACCAATCCTTCGACATGCTTCTGCGAAAACTCGAGGAAAGCCCTATCGGATCCGACGGATGCATGGTTTGCTCTGCGACGATGACAGATGAAATCTGTATCCTGAACTGCCATTCGGTTGCCTTCCGCGAGCCGGAGGAAACAGAGCCAAGCCTTATCGCTATTCCCATGGGAACCTACCTGTTCTCCCAGCTTACCTTTCCTCCCCAAACCGGAACAGCCCTCATCCCCCTACTCAATCGGTTCGTCCTATCGGGGGATTCCCAACAGGAAGATGAAATGCAATTCTTCGTCCGCGTTTACAAGGAGCGTGAATCCGACTTTGCGATCCAACTGATCGCCGCTATACAAACCACAACGGAATGAGAAACGGCGCAAGGAGCGTCATGATCACTCCGTGTGCGATCGCCAAGGGAACCACAGAATCGCCAAGACTCTTTTTCAACAACGGCAGTGTGACGTCCATACTTGTCGCCCCGGCTATGCTGATGGCGGAAAAGGAGGCATGGGATAGTGCAGATACAACCGGAATGAGGATGAATGCCAGCGACTCCCTGAACAGATTGCTTAAAAAGGAGACTGCTCCCAACTGGGGGTCGCCGAGACTGCTGATCAAGACTCCCGATAATGAGTACCAGCCGAATCCCGAGACAAGCGCCAGGGAGTCCCGGAGAGTGTAGGTGGAGACCAAGGGGAATACCAAAGCACCCAAATACGTTCCCAGGACGGTTGAGAGTGGCAACAGGAACATCAATGGGGATTTCAACAGGGGAATCAGATCCACTTCATGCTGGACCATCTGCATACCCACAAGAAACAGCAATAGATAAAGGATAATGGTTATCATCGAGCTTTCAAACCAGTCGAACCAAGGGGTTACCAATGCCATGGCAATCCCGGCTATCACAATCGAGATCATAACCACCGGTGTTTTCAGCCTGTCCCATGTAATCCGTTGCACGACACGTTGCGAAGGGCTCACCTTCCTATTCAGCAGCAACCCCAACAAAACGGCGGTGACGATGCATCCGATAGTCACCAGAACCGTAGCCACAATCGCATCGAGCCCAATCTGCATGATTTGGGATTTGATATCGGGAATCCTCGCGGTGTTGACCCCCATGAGGAACAACAAGCTGTAGAGGATACCATCCAAGGCTTTCCCGGTTCCCTTATGGAACCGCTGTTTTCCCGCCAAATGGGCAACCAGCGCGCCAAGACCAAGGCTGAGGAACAATTTGAGGAGATACCATAGCGTCTGCATACCGACACACTAGCGGAAACATCTGCCTTACTCAAGCAAGTCCTTGTACCTTTTGTCCATCATAAGTATATTTGTACAAACGTGGAGGATCAAGGGTGACAATCGAACGGATCAGCGATACCATGCAACGGCTTGTTTGTGCCGACGGCAAAGAGATTACTTTAATTGGAACGGCACACGTATCCCAAGATAGTGTCGATGAAGTTGCCCGAACAATCGACGAGATTGGTCCCGACCGCATCTGCGTGGAACTCGACGAAGGACGCTATCGTTCAAGGACCGAGGTCCAGGGCTGGGAAAACCTCAATATCAAGACGATACTCAAGGAAAACAAGGGATTCTAATAATGTGATAGTTCTCAATATAGCCAAGGACAGTTTCAATAACAAGCGCTACACAGGAAAAATCTTTGAAGAGAAACCGTTTACGGCTAATGTCGAGATTACCCATTCAGAAAGTGGTGAAATCACCAAGAATGCACAACTTAATATCGTATCTTTCACCGACAAGGCACCCCTAGGATATTCAAATAGCATGTTTTATGGAGTAATTCTTATAACCAATCAAGATTCCGTTGCATCTTTGATAGACAATGAGCTCCTTTATTATGATATATTCATGGAATCTAAAAACGATCTGATGCATGAAGTTGAAATCCGAGAATATCTTAATGAATCTGATGAAGTTCGTTTCATTATCTATAACATGAAATCTGAGTATCGAAATACTTCAAACACCATTTTGGTGATGGAAGTATTTGTCTATGGTTTCATCATCCTTATCTCATTGATTAGTGTGATGAACATCATCAATACGATAACAACAAACGTTCAGCTGCGCAGAAAAGAGTTTGCTATGTTGCGATCGGTAGGGATGACACCACAGAGCTTTGACAAAATGGTTCGCTTTGAAAGTGTGTTCTACGGATTGAGCTCGTTGATGTTTGGATTTCCAATATCATTATTTATCATTGCGTTGATCAATCAAACGATGTCTGATGGATTTATTGTTGATGTACAAATACCCTATGGAAGCTTTGCGTTTGTGACACTGGTTATTTTCACTCTGGTGTTCATAACCATGTCATATTCGGTAGCAAGAATACGGAGCGATAATATTGTGGATGCATTAAAGATGGATATTTAGCATAATCAAAGATCAGTTGCTCGTATTTTCAGAAAAACCAACTCCCGAAAGGGAGTTTTATATTGTGAAAGTAAAAACGAACGAGTATACTTTCAATAAAGAGGTGATTTTATGATTTTAGAAGTAAACAATTTATCCAAGCATTTCGGGACTTTGAAAGCAGTCGATCAGTTGAGTTTAAGTGTTGAAAAGGGAGAGTTCTTTGCTTTCCTTGGACCCAACGGTGCCGGGAAATCCACTACCATTAACATGTGCACGACCCTATTACAGCCTACCGAAGGGGAAATCATTGTCAATGGTTTCATTATAGGGAAGCAGGACGATGAAATACGTAAAAGTATCGGAGTCGTATTTCAATACTCATTTCTCGATGACCTTCTAACTGTCAAAGAAAATATGCGGATTCGAGCAGGATTCTATGGCTTAAGTTCGGCAGATTTCAATAAGAAATATGAAGAGTTGGATGTGTTGATTGGACTAAATGAAATCGCAGATAAACCTTATGGGAAATGTTCAGGTGGTCAAAGGCGGCGAGCAGATATTGCCCGTGCACTCATTCATTCTCCAAAGCTATTGTTTCTTGATGAGCCGACAACTGGTCTTGACCCTCAAACCCGAAAACGCGTGTGGGATGTTATCAACAACATCCGTAAGAACGATCAGACCACAATCTTTCTGACGACACACTATATGGAAGAAGCGGAACGCGCTGATCGAGTAGCCATCATCGATCAGGGGAAGTTGGTTGTATGTGATACACCAAGTCAATTGAAGAGGAAGTATACTTCCAACGTGGTGCGTATCCTACCAACAAATTTGGAACAAGCAACCAATAAAGTCATTGAAACAAACTTTCCATTTAAGGTAAATAATGATGTCATAAAAGTTTATACCCAAAACTCATCTGACTCACTATTGGTACTTGATGTTCTTCGACCGCTTATCGATTCTTTTGAAGTACTGGAAGGTAATATGGATACCGTTTTCATTACATTGACCGGAAAGAACATTCGGGAGGACTGACTATGACTGCTATGATTCAATTGACAAAGCGCAATTTATTACAGTTCTTCCGCAATCGAGCTGAAGTATTCTTTTCATTTTTGTCCGTGTTTATTATTCTGGGATTATATTTACTCTTTCTTTCCGATATGCAAGTACTCAATATAGAGAGCTCAATTGGACGTTCCGTTGAAGGTGTCAAACCAATGGTCAACGCTTGGGTGATGGCCGGTCTTCTAGCTGTATCCACAATTACACTTTCCATCGGTGCGCTCGGTAGGATGGTATTAGATAAGGAGCGTAAAGTGTTTTATGATTTTATGGTTGCCCCTATCAAGCGGTATCAATTATTTCTATCGTATATCACATCCACGTTTTTAATCGTACTTCTGATATCGATTTCGATCGTCATCATATCGCAAGTATATATCGTATTTTCTGGTGGTGATTGGTTCACGTTTGATCAATGGTTAAGACTGTCTTTCTATTTACTATTGTGCATACTATCTTCCACGTTTCTGATTCTGTTCGTGTTATCTTTTATAGAAAATCCGTCCGTACTATCCACATTTGCTACGGTAGTGGGTACCTTGATCGGTTTTGTGACCGGAGCGTACATCCCCATGGGCGTATTGCCGAAGAGCGTTCAAATCGTGTCTAACCTTATGCCCGTATCGCAAGGCGCATCATTGCTTCGTCAGGTTTTTATGGAATCATCTATTCAACAAGTTTTCGTCGGTGCTCCTCAAACCGTCATCCAGAACTACATGAAGTTTCAGGGAATCGATTTGTACATTGGAGATACCTTATTAACACCCACCATGATGGTGATTTATCTGATTCTCTCTACGTTTGTATTAATTGCTTTGAACTATTGGCGCTTTCAGAAGATGAAGAACAACTAAACATTAAAAAACCACACTTAATTGTGTAGTTTCAGACTGTCGAAATAAAAGCCGACAGTCTTTTTTATGTAAGGATAAACTATAAATGATAAAAATGTTGTATCAAGGGTGACGCAAGTGATTGCGAAAACGATCCAAAAATCTCTTGAGATGAGTGTGATTATTTAGGGACGTTTATCCCGGAAAACCATCTATCACGGAAAGTCGATTAAGTTATTGACTTCCGGTATATCTTTGACTAGATTGAGTAGCTCTATTCAACAATCGGGCGTCGAATTTTCGATGCCATCATCCTGTTTAAACGGTTGTTTATCAAACATCTTTATGTGTAAAACAGTATGCGTAAAACCGTAGTGGAAACGGAAAAATATCTAATGTATCAACTGTTCACTGAGCTAAGTGTCGAAGAATCTATTCATTTTTCTCTGACTTCTCAAAAAACTATACACGGAAATTTAGTCAGAACATTTAAGTGATTCGTCCATTATCGGAGTGCCTGAATCCAAATCCGTATTCGCAGAGGTATTTAATCGAATCTTGGGTCAAGCGAATGCGAAAGGCTTTTTCCATCCGGAGCATATATATGGATTCAACCCATATTAAAGCGAATGCGAATAAACGCAAAGGGGGAGGAAAAGTTAATTCTGGAAGAATAGAGGGTTTATAAAATGCATTGAATCATGAATGTGATGTACTCGGCGAATCGAAAGGTCTCACACCTCCAAACCCCGCGGTACCAAAGAGAAGTGGATCAAACAAAGCATCGCTGATCCGGAAAGTGAAATTTTTAATGAAGGCGAGTACGTAAATCAATTTGTTTACATAGCATAAGCTGTTATGTGATCAATAAGGATAAGTGATGAGGGTCAAGATTGATTAAGAGGATCTTCATGATGACCGATTTTTTATGATGAGGAGAAAAATCCATCAAGTATTTTAGGGCAATGATTCAAAGCATGGGTTTAGATGCGGGGTATAAAGTTTCCACCATAGCACGTTAACTGATTGAGCGGGTGATTGGGAACGGAAGGGAGAAACAAGGATTGTCTTATATGTAGTATTGAGATATCCATAAGTGCCGGATTACAAGTACTTTTTTCGCATCAATGAGTATAAAAATGATGGTTAATGGCAATAAAATAAACCCTATAATCGATATTTTCATCCTTTACTTCTTTTATCAACCACGTATTTACTCGAAGAAAAACAAGGTTAGAAACTCAACAGGATTTTTAACTCCGTTTTTGAACAGTCTTTAGTGAATCATTAAAAAAAGGAGCACTTGTCATCAGTCTGTGACCACAATTGTGGTATTTTTTTGCATATATTGCAAAAATTTACATGATGTAAGCGTTATCAACTTTCCTTCCTCATAGGGTTGACTTTGTGTTATTAGTGCGATATTATACAGTATATACAGGGTATAACATTATCATATAACATCACCTTTAGGCGCACTTAATTACTTGAAATTGAACGTTTGGGTGGTATATAAATCATTAGACACGACAGTAAAAATACTTTATCAAACAAAACGAAAATTGAGACAAGTAAACTTGATCAGCAGCGGAATGGATTTATACGATTATGCAGTTTTAAATAGGTTCAAACGTTGAAAAAACGTTAACGAAGGAGGTAAAAATGAAGTATTTGCTAGGGCTTGACGAAGGAACGACAGGATGTAAGGCAGTAGTATTCGACCTCAGTGGAAATGTAATTGGAGAAGATTATCGTGAGTATCCATGTTATTTCCCCAATCCAGGATGGGTCGAACAAAAAGATGACGAAATAACAGAGGGTTTATACGCTTCGGTTCGATCAGCTATCGAGAAGTCAAAAGTTGATCCAAAGGATATTGTTTCAATGGCTATCTCCACACAAGGTGGCGTTTGGGGTCCGTTAGATAAAAACGGTAAGTTACTCAGACCTTTCATGGGATGGCAAGATGCTCGCGGTATCAAGTATGCTGAGAAAATTCGGAAAAACGAGATCATCAATTCTGATCTGTATTACAAAATCTCCGGATACAGTATCGGTACCGTATTGGCTGGCACAAAAATTCTATGGTTTAAAGACGAAGAACCGGAAATCGCAGCCAAAACAGCTATGTATAGCACAAACCAAGACTTCTTCACGCGCGCATTTGGCGCAACTGAATATTGGACCGATACAGCATCCGCACAACGCCTTGGTGTATTTGATGTTGATAATCGTGTATGGAGTAAAGAAATATTCGAAGCATTCGGCTTGGACGAAGCTAAATTCGCTAAAATCGGACGTGGTGGACAGGTCGTAGGTAAAGTGTCGAAGGCTGTTTCAGAAATCACGAAACTTGCTGAAGGCACACTTATCTGTCTTGGAGCGCATGATCAGAATTGTTCGACAATCGGAGCAGGACTAGTCAATGATGGTGATGCGGTTTTGGTTATGGGAACATACGGATCGATCTTCGTAGGGTCTGATAAAGCTGTACGCGATCCAAATAAGATTCTAATGGTTAAGAGCAATGTCGGACCTGAAACCTTCACTATGGAAGCAGCATCTTCGACAGCGGCATCTAGTTATCGATGGTACAGAGACACGTTCTCCAGCCTTGAAAAAGCATTAGCTCCAGGCATGAATGTAGATCCTTATGAATTGATCAATGCCCAGATTGCGCTTGTTCCTCCTGGGGCGAACGGCGTAACGTTCCTACCATATTTAGCAGGTGCAGACGGCGGAGCACGCGGTGACAGTTACGCACGCGGAGCATTCTTGGGATTATCTCTATCCACTTCGAAACGAGATATCGCCAGAGCAGTCATGGAAGGGATCACCTTCGAAATGAAGGACAACTTTGAAGCTCAGAAGAAAGCTGGAGTCAATATTAAAGAAGTACGTTTGACAGGAGGAGCTACCAAGTCGAAACTGTGGAATCAAATGCAGGCAGATATTTACGGAGTACCCGTTAAACTTCTGCAAACTTCCGAAACAGGTTGTTTAGGAGCTGCTATCTATGCAGGTATCGGCGCAGGTCTTTTCAAAACCTACAACGAAGCTGTCGAAAAAGTAGTACATGTTAAAGAAACTTATACTCCGAATCCGGCAAATGTAAAAGCATACGAAAAAGCATTCGGACTATTCCAATCAGCTTATGATTCACTCAGTAAAGGTGGTTATTTCAAGAAGACACACGAATAGGTAATTCGAACCAAGCAGGGGAATTACTTCCCCTGCTTTTTAAAGTTTTCAATCTCTTTAGTTTCGAAATCTCTATTTAAGATTTCATTTTCAAAATAATCTTGAAACAGATAGGAAAGAAGGAAGAGGATAAACACATGTTTGATTTCAAACAGTTGACTAGAGAAAAAATAGCAAGCTTAATGGATTTTTCAAATTTGAATCCAAACTCGACAGAAGCCGAGATACTTAAAGATTGCGATGTTGCGATAGCATACAATTTCAAAGGGTTCCATGTGAATCCGATCTGGATCAAGACCGTTGCCGATCATCTTGAAGGTACAGGAATCGAAACAGGAATTGTCATCAGCTTCCCCTTTGGCACAAACCCTACCGAAGTTAAAGTAATAGAAGCCAAGAATGCGGTTACAGCGCTTAACCATCGTCCAGGAGTTATAGATATGGTAAGCAATGTCGGTAAACTTCGGGGTGGTGATTACGAATACTATAAAAAAGACATTGAAGCAATTGTAAAAATTGCCCATGATGCGGATATTGAGTGCAAGGTAATATTAGAAGTCGCTTTTCTTAGTGATGAAGAAATCATCAAGGCGTGTCAACTGTCGGTTGAAGCTGGCGCAGATTGGGTAAAAACATCAACAGGAAGACATGGCGGACCGACCCTCCAACAAGTTGAAATAATGCGGAAGAATACGCCACCCTCCATGAAAGTGAAAGTTGCCGGGACAGGTAGTTTCTTTACGCCGATGGTTGTGCTAGGGTGCCTATTCGCCGGTGCTGAACGTATCGGAACAAGAAACGCGCCGATGATTGTAGATGAATTAAGCGAAATCATTCAAAACATTACCAGTGAAGAATAAAACAGGAGGTAGCTATGGATGAATATTTAAAAGGAGTATTTGCTCCAATAACAACGCCCTTTTTAAGTGATGAGAGCGTTGATTTGGAAGGTTTAAAAGTAAACATGCGTAAATATGCAAAATCCGGTATTTCCGGATACTTAGCGCTCGGCTCAAATGGAGAGAATAAAAGTCTCACCAATGAAGAAAAATTGGAAGTTTTGAAAGTCATCGTAGAGAACAAAGGCAAGGATCAAGTAGTGATGGCCGGATGTATTTTCGAGTCCACAATCGAAACGATCTATTATGCTAAAATAATGCAAAAAATCGGTGCCGATTACATCACGCTTCTCCCGCCTTCCTATTTCAAAAAAGAGATGACGGATGAAGTCTTATATCAATATTTTTCCGATGTGGCAAATTCTGTAGATATTCCGTGTCTAGTCTACAACGCTCCCCAATTTTGTGGTGGAACAACATTGTCCGTTGCTTTGGTAAGCAGGCTTGCCGAACATAGAAATATCGCCGGAATCAAAGACTCGTCAAGCGGAAATATCCTTGATTTTCTATCTGCAGTGAAAGACAAAATATGTGTAATGGCTGGATCGGCTAATTTCTTTCTAGAAGCCATGCAAAACGGTGCAACAGGAGGCGTTATCTCCTTGGCCAATCCATTCCCAGAATTAACAAACGAGCTTTATACACAATTTATAAAAAACGATATTGAAAAGACGAGTCAAATAAACAATCGCATAATGATGCTGAATAAGTCGGTTTCTGGATCTGGTGGAGTTGCGGCTGTCAAGTATGCCATGGATCTTGCCGGATATGTTGGAGGCAAGCCGAGAAAACCGCTTTTCGAACTGCCAGTAGAGACAAAAGAATCCATAAAGCAGAAGTTGGAAGCGGAAAAGCTCATATGAGAAAAGTTATCTTAACGAAAAAAGTCAGCGAGAATCTTGTCAAAAGATTAAGCGAATTAGCCGAAGTCGTCGTAGTACCCGAAGGAAACAAAGGTATGTTCGAATCCGAACTTGCGACAGCCGATGCTGTATTGTTGAGCACCTCCTTTAAAATCAATGCGGAGTTACTGAAAAAATGTACAAAGCTAAAGGTTATAAGTAGGACAGGGGTAGGTTACGACAATGTCGATGTTGAAGAAGCAACAAATCTAAACATCCTTGTTTTGAACACGCCGAATGCGAATTCCATCTCCGTCGCTGAACACACTTTGACTTTCATATTAGCCTTGGCAAAACAAATCGTATTCTACGATAATCAGACGCGTACAGGAAATTTCGCTGTTCGTCGCACAAACAAAGCCGTTGACATCGATGGAAAAGTACTAGGACTGCTTGGTTGTGGAAAGATTGGGTTGATGGTCGCACAAAAATGCCGATCTGCACTGAATATGCAAATCATCGGATTTGATCCTTACCTTACTACAGCGCCTGAGGGAATCGTCTTGGTACCCACGATTGAAGAACTATTTGAAAAAGCAGACTTTCTGTCAATTCATATTCCAAAAAACGAAAAAACAAGCAATTTAATAAATAAGAGATTACTAGAAATAATGAAACCTACGAGTTTCATTATCAATACCTCCAGAGGCGGTTTGATAGTTGAAAACGATCTGATCGATGTCTTGAATCAAGGTAAAATCGCTGGTGCGGCACTCGATGTATTTGAAGTGGAACCGATGCTCGAAGGCAATCCTTTGGCACAAAAAGACAATGTAATCCTAACGCCGCATAGTGCGGCACTGACCAACGAGTGCAACCAACGCGTCGCAATCGAGGCTATCGAAGGAATCATCCATGTCCTCAATGGACATCAGCCTGAAAATTCTGTCAATAAAGTCAAATTGAAAATGAATCAATAAACAAAAGAAAGTAGGAAGAAAAATGAAATATGTCACCAATATCGAAGATAAAGAAGCGGACCTTGATCCCAGATCACTTCGCGCAAGAGTGTTGAATCGTGATAAGCCTGTACTAAGAGATACGTATTTTCTTGTTGATTTTGAAAAAGGAGGCCCTTCGAAAGGCCTTAAAATGGGATACACCATAATTTATGCGACAGGAACCACAACCGGACACGTTCATGATGATATGGAAGAAGTATACTTCGTGATTTCAGGTGAGGGAACAATGGTCGTAGGCGATGAAGAATTTGATATTAAGCCTGGCGATGGACTCTATGTCCCTCCTGGTCTATTCCATACAACCAAGCAAAAAGGCAATCAACCCCTGCAGGTGTTATGGGTAACGGGAAAAATCCCGATGAAAGAATAAATCATTATGTTGACGTATCAAATGTTCATCGGTGGGAAGTGGACTTCTGGAAAAGGCACAGCCGTTATCGAAGTTTCCAACCCCGCGACCAACGAGATTATCGCGACAGTACCTAAAGCAACTCACCAGGACATCGCAGATGCCGTAGATGCTGCAGATGTCGCATTTAAGAAATGGTCGAAACTGACAGTTTTTCAACGTGGCGAATACCTTCGTAAGTCAAGTTCGATTGTTCTAGAGAGAGCGGAAGAGATCGCGAAACTGATGACCCAAGAACAAGGAAAACCCTTCAAGGAAGCGCTTGGTGAAGTAAAAAAAGGGGCAGAAATTCTTCGGTATTATGCTGAAGAAGGAGAACGTGTCTATGGAAGAATAATTCCTAATGCCGAGATAAACACTGAGAGTAGAGTCATCTATCAACCCATGGGCGTCGCAGTTTCAATATCGCCTTGGAACTACCCGATCGAGCTAATCGCATGGAAAGTAGCTGGAGCTTTGGCGGCAGGCTGTACAAGTATTTGCAAACTCCCCTCTGAGACACCATTGTCACCTTTGGAATTCATTCGTTGCATCCAAGATTCTGGAGTACCGAATGGCGTCATCAATGCGTTGACAGGTTCTGGTGCTGAAGTAGGAAAAATCATCATGGATAATCCGAAAGTGAAGAAAGTAGCATTTACAGGATCAACTGAGACCGGAAAGATCATTCTTGCAAATTCGGTGAATACATTGAAAAAGGTTTCGTTAGAATTAGGTGGAAGTCTGCCAATGATTATCACAAAGAATGCAGATCTGGACGCTGCGGTTGCTGGTGCCACGCGACGTTCCTTTCGAAATATGGGGCAGATATGCATCGCTATTAATCGTATCTATGTCGACGAAACCGTTTATGAAGAATTTTTACGAAAATTCGTTATGGCGACTGAAAAATTGACTATCGGAAACGGATTAATCGAAGACGTTGATCTTGGTCCGATGTGCCAACAAAAAGGAATCGAGAAAACTAAGAGTCAAATCGAAGATGGGTTGAAAAAAGGAGCCAAACTGTTAACTGGCGGCAAAAAACCGGATAAGTTTGCCACCAGCAACGGCAACTATTTCGAACCAAGCATTCTAGCGGATGTTACTCATGACATGCTTGTTATGAAAGAAGAAACGTTTGGACCGCTTGTCGGGGTAATGTCCTATAAAACTTTAGATGAAGCCATATCGCTAGCGAACGATACTGTTTACGGATTGGCCGCAATGGTCTATTCGAACAATCTTAGCGAAGTGGAATTACTCTGCAAAGAATTGCATGCAGGAAACGTAGCAATTAATAATCCTGATGCAGGCGTTATTAATGCGCCTTATGGTGGATGGAAAGATAGCGGGTTTGGTCACGAACATGGAACCGAAGGGTTGTTCGAATATCTATATATAAAGCATATTCGCGTAAAGTATCTATAAGTAAGATTCTGCTGAAATCAGATAGGACTTGAACGTTAATTTTCAGTGTTTTTTCAAGGTCTAGACTTGGCTAAACAACGTTTTTCAATATTAAAATTGCCTATGATAAGTAATATTGTTTGATTAACCCATTCAGGTTACAGCTTGTGCCGACAAACTGATAACACAGCTCATCTTTGAAGTCTGATATCTTACACATGATGAAATCGCGTTAAGCGTTAAAAGGTGGTCGTCGAAGCAGGCATCTACTACTATATGGTTTCTAGCGACCAGTTAGAAGGTCTCACATATTACAATGCCTCATTATGAAGAAGCCCTTGTGAGGGGAAAAAGTCGAATCGAAAGTATTTGTCATCAAAATTCCCCATCCGCAAAACGCCTGGTGTTTCATCATGGAAGGGGCGGATTTGATTAGCGCGTTTCGGCTCTGGAAATGTGCCACGAAATCAGTATCGTTCCTATGTGCTTCAAATAGAGTTGTGCTTCATTCGTAGCAGAACAAAGTATTTATTTGCCCTTCGCAAACTTTGGTTACGTGAGTGTTTTTTATTGTACATGTATGGTACTGTAATTATTACGAAAGGAGACGAGTATGCTGGACAGAAACAATTCGAAACCTTTATGGGAACAACTCGAGTTCAACCTCCGCGAGAAAATTTATGGTGGAGATTGGAATCCGGGGGACATGATAGGGTCTGAAAATGAACTAAGTAAGGAACATCAAATCAGTAGAATGACCGTGAGATCGGTTCTAACTCGTCTTGTCCAAGAAGGGTTGTTGTATCGCGTACCGGGTAAAGGAACATTTGTTTCTGAACCAAAAATCCCCACCCGCCCGCTCGCTCAAATGGGTATTCGCGAGCAATTGGAAAATCAAGGGCTTGAGATCAAAACCGAGGTTCTGCAAAACAAAATAATCATGACAGATGAACGCGTCGCAAGTAAACTAATGATTGATATCAAAAGTGAAGTCTATTTTATCGAACGCATTCGCTATATCAAAGGGAAACCTCTAAGTATCCATCGTACCTATTTGAAACGAATTGTAAATCCAATAATCTCTAACGAACGATTATGCGATGAGCAATTATGCAATATCTTGCGTGATGATTACGCCTTAAAACCAACAGATACGAAAGAAACGCTTGAACTTGTATTCGCTAATGAAGACCAAGCTCGTAAATTAAACATGAAAGTCTCTCAACCTCTTCTCTATCTCAAAGAAAGACGATATGTCAACAATGTCATCTTTGAGTATTCGGAGGTTTTCTTCAGAGGCGATCAGATTGTCATTACATTGGAGTATCATAACGAAAAAGAGCTCTGAGTCAAATATTGGGGTAAACTCACAATAAACATGAGATGATAGGAATTCCTATACCAGGAGTTCCTTTTTTATTTGAAAGGACAAGAGAATGCGAGTTCTGAATCAGTCGAAGTTACGAAGACCAAATGCATTGCGTTTAATAACTTTGATATTGTTATAACATCCTTCAGTGAAACCGTTAGAGTAAGAGCAGACGAAGGAAATAAGAATGGTGTTAAGCATGTTTTTTTAAGAACGGATTGCATTTTTCATTTCGGAAATGTCAAAAATCTATCACTTTTTGAATCCAGTAATCTAAAGCGATTAGAGCATTTGGAAGATCATGTATTTCGCAGATAATCCGTAAAATTTCTTCTTTTAGCCAGTAAGCATGTGTTAAGTCGGGGGAAAGCTTAATCTTGCGGTCGCGCTGCTGAATCTTATTGGTATGCTCGTTGACGATTAGCCGGTAGGATCTCTTTGACAGATTTATTGTATCGGAAATTGTTTCTTATGTCCCTTTTTATTCTCTACCCCAACATTCATTGTAGAGCCTAAAAAAACTACACGTAATTGTGTAGTTTATTTGCCTATTCGATACATTATTCCACCATCCGTGATAGCATATAACTCACCGTTTAATCCCATAGCTATATCTCTGAATCGCTCACCTTTATCTGAAAGCAGTCTTTCTTCACCGATAACAATGTTATCCTTGATCATCAAGCGAATGATATGACTGCCTCGAAGGGCTCCGATAAACAGATTGTTCTCCCATTCCGGAATTACTTTAGATGTGTAGAAAGTCATACCGCTAGGAGCAATGGAAGGATCCCAATAGTAATCTGGTTGTTCCATTCCGTCTTTTTGCGATAATCCTTCACCGATAGGCAGACCCGTATATTCCTCACCATAACTAATGATAGGCCAACCATAATTTTTAGAAGATTCGATAAGATTAAGTTCGTCTCCACCTTGAGGACCCATGTCATTAGACCAAAGATCACCAGTCAACGGGTGAATCGCCAAGCCTTGCGTATTTCGTAAGCCATAAGCGTAGATTTCTTTATGCTTATCCGCTTGATCTATAAACGGATTGTCTGGGGCAGGTTGTCCATCTGTAGTAATTCTCAAAATTTTTCCATGACCATTATCCAAAGACTGTGCATTCTCTCTGGTCTGAAGACTTTGTCGATCGCCGGTAGATACGAACAGGTGCCCTTCTTTGTCAAACACAATTCTACTACCATAATGACCAACACCACTGAAATATGGGGTGGCTTCATAGATAATCGTAAAATTGCTTAAAGAAGTTTGATCAGTAGATAGACCAGCTTTGCCTACGGCTGTAACAGAGCCCAAAGATGAGCGCAATGATAGTGTGAAGTATAGCATCCGATCAGTCTCAAAGTTTGGACTGATAGCAATATCCAATAATCCGCCTTGTCCTCCTGCGTTAATGTCTGGAAATCCCTTAATGGCTGGTCCGACGGTTCCGTCCGATTTTACTATTCTCAAATTACCGGATTTCTCGGTAATCACAAAATCTCCATTTGGAAGGACATCGATTCCCCAAGGTTCACTGAGTTGATTAGTCACAACGGATGTAGTATAGGCAGTGGTAGTTCTTATTCCACTAATACGCGTCTGACCTCCAAATGCCGGCGAGAAGTCGGTATTTGGTTTGTTTGTCTCAACCGGAACATAAAAGATGATATTGGGATATTTAGGGACCTCTTCGATATCATCATCGATCGGATCAACATTTATTGGTACACAAGAAATCAGAAATAATGACAAGAAAAGCGTAAGTATTCGTATTTTTTGTATTTTCATAATCGCTCCTTTCCTAAGTTTTTATTAGTGTATGAATAATAATAGTATATCGACTCAGGGAATAGATATCCATTGAGACACCTTTTTGTAAATAAAAACCTCCGCTTTCGCGAAGGTTTATGGATACTTATAGTCCGCACTTCAACTGTGCATTACAGTTGGTACAGGTATTGCAACCGCCGATATCCTCGACGACACCTTCTAAACATATCGGACATATATCACCGACTTCATTACCGATGTTACGGTCCTGACGATCAGCACGAAGATCCGTCTTTTTACTTTCTTCCTGCTTTTCCTTAACGCTGACACCAAAGTCACGAACGATATCCATTTGTGCCCAGGAGTTGTCATCATCATTGGTCAGTGACAATACTTGACTATCACGTGATCCATCAACATAAACGGTACCACCTTTAGCTCCATGTTTGTACAAGCGCTCATAAATCTGTTGGACCTGGCGAACACTATATCCACGCGGTGCATTGACAGTCTTGGAAATCGAGGAATCGATCCAACGCTGAATAGCACATTGTGAATCCGCATGTTCTTCCGGAGACAATTCCATAGCACTAACAAAGTAATCAGGCAGATTAGCGCGGGTGTACTGAGGATGAATTGCGATAAACTCTTCAACGATCGAGGCATTGACTTCGATAAACTTACCCAAACGCCCGGAACGGAAGTAAGAGAAGGAGAAGTAAGGCTCTAAGCCAGTTGAAACACCGACCATCGTACCGGTTGAGCCGGTTGGAGCAATCGTCAATAAGTGAGAGTTACGAATACCATACTGCAATACACCTTGTCGAATATCTTCAGGCATATCCTTCATATATCCAGTTTCTATAAATTGATTGCGATCTGATAAGAATGGGAAACTACCCTTTTCCTTAGCCAGCAATATAGACGTACCATAAGCTGTTACAGCTATTTCTTTAAACAGCAGGTCAATGGTTTCGATGGCTTCTGGTGAACCGTATCGCTTTTTTGCCCAGATAAGCAAGTCATGAAGTCCCATGACACCTAAACCGACACGACGCTCGCCTAACGCCTGAACGCGGTTAGCTTCTAAAAAGTAAGGAGTATCATCGATAACATTGTCCTGCATGCGAACAGTCAATGCGACGCTCTCACGAAGTTTATCAAATAATATTTCGCCTGTATTGCGATCAACAAAGTTAGCCAAGTTGACAGCAGCCAGATTGCATACAGAATAAGGTGCTAGAGGTTGTTCGCCACACGGATTAGTAGCGACGACTTTTTGCCCGTAAGCTTTCGCATTGGTTTTATCGTTGGCATTATCAATAAAGAAAATACCTGGTTCAGCGGAATAAGTGGAACAAAAACTGATCAAGTCCCAAATATCACGTGCCTTAACCGTGCGGTAAACCTTAATAGGATAACCCAGGGCTTCCCATTCACGAACATCGCCCACGACATGCCATTGTTCGTCATAATCGTACTTCTGTTCTTTGGTATAAACTTCCAAATCAGGGAAACGAAGTTGATAATCCGCATCATCAGCGACGGCCTGCATAAACTCACTGGTCAATGTCACAGAGATGTTTGCGCCGGATAAGAATTCGGAAGCGAGAACTTCGAGTTTACCTCCATCAATCAGTTTTTCACGGGCATGATCGATGATGTGCGCAGGAGTTGACTTGTTATCGACTAAGGCCTCATACATTTCCTTTTCCGTACGACTAAGCGGATAAAATTTAAGCTTTTTATGAGCCTCTTCGCGAATGACCTCATCATTGGAATTTTCGGTCAGCCACTTCAACACTCTTGGATTTTGCATTTTTGAAATAATAAACTCAATGATATCAGGATGCCAGTCGGCCAACATAATCATCTGAGCACCACGACGTGAACCGCCTTGCTCAACCAAATGTGTAAGATTGGCAATATCATTTAACCAGCTGACAGCACCAGACGATTTACCGCCAACACCTTTAGCCGGAGCAGCTTTTGGACGTAAAGTCGACCCATTGCTACCTACTCCACCGCCACGAGACATGATTTCCATGACCTCTTTGCGATGATCAGCGATTCCGCCTCTGGAGTCACGTACAAAAGGCATAACGAAACAATTAAAATACGTTACTTCAGTTCCGCTTCCTGCTCCATAAAGAACACGGCCGGCCGGAACGACGTTTAAGTCTTTTAATTGATGATAAAAAAGCTGTGCGTATTGTTCACGATTTACTTCATTGTTTTCTGTGGATGCTAAGGCTTTACCAACCCGTCTGGCAATCTGCTCATAGTAGATCTCCATCGGTTTGTCGATTTTCTTGAAAGGACGTCGTATTAATCCGGTTTCCGCTTCATGTTCATTCTCACACGATGATCGCCATTCTTCTTCCAACTCGATAAGGGCTGTTTCCTGTTGTACGTCGATTTCCTTGACCAAACCGATTCCGCGAGCCGGGAATTTGGGATCATCTTTAACGATCGTTACAACGATGTCATCGACACCCAAAGTCTTTAAACTGCGGTCCTTTTGTGCGTAGCGATCCAGCATAACCAACCTGGAAACGCCGGAGTGCGTAACATGAAAACTTTCTTCGATAGGGAAAAGATGGGGAAAATGATTACGGATATCGTTGTTGATTTTCGAGATGGTTCCTTCACGATACTTCATACATATTCCTCCTCTTACCTAAGATACTCTTTATTCTAACATAAATTAACTGCACACAACTCATGAAACTTATGAAAATAATCTTTGATGAACTATCGATTGATTAAGATAAAAACATAGTCTGATAAGCGGTTCATATATACACGAATAAGTGGAAAATCCTTGTTTTCTTTGAATGCTCGAACCATAACGCGTTCACATCGGCGTACAACAGTTCGCAAAACATTCAATCGTGCTTTCATCGGATTGTCAAAAGGATACACGAATCCATAACACTTTTCATTATGTAATTTGATCATTTCTTCCAAATGTGCGACCCGTTCTTCGCCAAAATCTTCTTCTTTCTTAAACCCGGCAACAACCGATGCCATTAAAATCAGCTCATCCACGCGATCTTTCAATTCGGGGTTAGCCTCTGGGAATTCTGCGTAAGCATCAATCATGTGAGCCATGACTTCATCCAAATTCCCCAATAAATCGATGATCAGACTATCTTTCTCTACTCGTTGATTAAAAACGCCGGTTTGACCTTGATCACCGGTTTTTGTGGTTACTTTCATACGATACACCTAGCCTTTCAAGCATTTTCTTTAGTATATTAAATATAACACGATAACTAAGCAACATAAGAATATAATTCGATATTGCGTGTATAATGTCAAAAGAAATGCCTCGAATCCAATAGGCATAACTATAAGTCATGCCATAAAGGATTCCGTGGTGTATTGAGAATAAAATTCCAAACAGTATACCCCAAAATGCACCAAGCAAAGCCCAGCGATGGGGGTCATCCTTATTGAACCACTTGGTAAAGTAGACTAATAGAACCCATATCGGCCAAATCCAATAATATCCAATGACCCAATCCCCAAATCCCCATATGATGAATTCGAGTGTCACGAAAATACCGACAATACCCAGTGCCGTAGGCAAGGGTAACAGTAGGGTATAGATGAGAATGAGCAAGGATACCAGTTCGACATTGGGGACCACGGCCAAAGCCACCTGTACCACGACCAATAAAGCGCTTAGCAGTGAAATAACGACTAAGCGGACGACGGGTTTCATTATTCGAAACTGTCGGTATACGTGAATTCGAAGACGTCTTTATCGTAAACAGGTGTTGCATCGATTCCAGAACAGTAACCAGCGGATACACAGGTTTCATTGGTTTTGGAATCATAGGTCCACCAAGGTCCCTTGTTCATGTCTTCGGTCTTGAATTCATTGATCGCTACGATGAAACGTCCATAAGCATCGGACTTGTTACCTGAGAGTTCGATGGTAAAGTATGCCCGGACCACACCTTCTTCCAACAAATCCCCAAGCATCTCAACATCAGTTTTAAAGGTCTTCTTAAAAACCTCTTCTACTTGTCCCTCAAGCTTCGTGCTCATAATGATGGTAACTTCTTTACTTCCTTGTTCTACCGGTGGCTTCGTCAGATACGAAACGCCTACGTACAACAGGGCTGCCGCTACCACGGCAACTAAAATACGTGTAAAATTCTTATTCATTGTTCCTCCCATAAAAAAACACACCCAAGATGTGCGAAAAAAGACAAGTTTGTTGCCTTTTTATCTTTCACCCAGAAGATAAAACAGAAATTTTTTGAATTAGGCAGGTCTACTGGCTGATACGTCATCCTTCAAAAACCCTTCCCGTTTGCACAGTGGTTTGTTTTTGTCGTCGGTATCGACAGTTGCTGGGGCAGCTCCGGTTAACCGGATTCCCTATTAAGTTGGTTAAACACCTATTCAACACTTTCATTATAAGAGCATTCGAAAATGATTACAACCGAATATCGAAAATAAAATCAATGAAAATTAAATGAAAAAGTGTTAAAATAGGTAAAAGATTAAGAGGTGGCCTATGAACTATTCAGTATTGATTGTCGCGGCCGGCAAAGGGACGCGCATGGGACTGGGGTATAACAAGATGTTTTATCCGCTCAAAGAAGGTAAAACAGTCTTAGAACAAACCCTTCAATTGTTTTTGAATGATCCGCGATGTAAGCAGGTTGTCATTGTGACCAATCGGACGGATATGCCACGGATCGTCAGACAAAACGAATCCGGAAAAATCGTCTCGGTTAATGGTGGTGATACCCGTCAGGACAGTGTTTTCAATGGACTGATGGCCGTAACGGAAGATGTCGTGTTGATTCATGATGGAGCCCGCCCGTGGTTGCCGATGGACTGTGTCAATCGTTTGCTGAATGCGATGGAACATGAAGATGCTGCGATATTGGCGGTCAAACCAAAAGATACGATCAAGAAGATGGACGGAGATTACATTTCTTCCACTGTTGAGCGCGAAGATCACATGTTGGCCCAAACACCTCAGGCCTTCAAGACTTCTTTAATTCTAAAATGCTATAACAAAGCGTACGATATAGGTTTAAATGCTACTGATGATGCACAGATTGCTGAGTTATGTTCCGACACTCGGATTCGGGTAATAGAAGGTTCATATGCCAATATTAAGATAACAACTCCGGACGATGTAAAATAGCACTGCAGGGGCACCACAGGTGCTTTTTTCTGGTTTACATGGTTGATTTGTTCTGTTATAATGTACGATACGGGTGGATATGAAAATATTCGCTCCTTGCCTGAAAAGGCCAATAGACCACAAGGAGGTGTCACAATGCGCAAGTATGAGATCATGTTCATTGTAAACGCATCACTAGATGATGCCGCACGCCAAACTCTTATTGCTAACATGAATGAAATCATCACTAACAATGGTGGAGTCGTCGGGGAAGTAACAGAGTGGGGCATGCGTGAGTTTGCATACGAAATCAACCACATGACTAAAGGTTATTATGTCGTGGGAAATTTCGAAGCTGATCAAGCAGGTGTTAAGGAGTTGGATCGTCTCAATCGAATCAACGGCAACATCGTTCGCTACTTAATCATCAACAAAGAAGAAGAGTAAGGAGAATTACATGGTAAATCGCGTCGTATTGGTTGGTCGTCTGACCAAAGATCCCGAATTAAAAAGAACACAAACCGGTAAATCCGTTGTAAGTTTCACAGTGGCTGTAAATCGTCGCTTCGGACAACAAGATCAAGCCGATTTCATTAATTGTGTAGCATGGGAAAAAACCGCCGAGTTTTTAGGCCAATATGCCAAAAAAGGAGCCATGGTATCCGTCGAGGGACGTATTTCGACCAGAACTTATGATGACAGCACAGGTAAGAAAGTTTATGTTACCGAAGTTGTTTCAGAAAGTGTTCAATTACTCGAATCACGTTCAACTTCAACTCAAAGGCCCGCTTCAAATTCATTTGATAGCACATCCGGATTTCAACCGGATAATAATAACTTTAACGAAGATGATTTTTCGACAGGTCCGACTCTTGATATTTCAAGCGACGACTTGCCGTTCTAAGAAAGGAGACAGCCCATGGCTTTCAAAAAACAACGCACAAGCCGGAAAAAAGTCTGTTACTTCACTAAAAACAATGTCACAACCATTGACTATAAGGATATTGAATTACTGAAGAGATTTATTTCCGCAAACGGGAAAATCATTCCCAGACGCGTAACAGGCACACGTGCAAAATATCAACGGATGCTTGCCATCGCAATCAAACGCGCACGTCAAATGGCATTATTGCCGTACGTAGCCGACTAGAACGCTTACCTCCATCGCCAGTCGGTGGAGTTTTTTTGTAATAAGGAGAAACACATGCGAAAAGATGTCCGTAAAATAACCGAGGGAGCCGCAATGATCGCATTGATCAGTGTTTTTCTGCTCATCGACCGACAATTCGCCGGTCAGTTGAATGTATATTTTGCATGGATTATTCCTTTACCCATTATTATTTACACAGCTCGCCACGGATTTAAAGCAGGGTGGATACCGTATATCAGCGTTGTTATCATTTCGTTGATGCTAGCTACGCTGCCTTCTATAATATTCGCAGCCATGTATGGTTTGGTTGGATTGTTTTATGGACTCGGTGTGAATAAGAAATTTGACAATAGAACACAATTTTTATTTACTTCTCTCTTTACAACCATCATCTATTTTCTATCCATGGTTTTATTTGCTTCATTTTTCGGTTATGATATGGGTGATGAAATAAAAATCGTAACACAATTTTTACGATCGATGGATGTCGAGCCGATTGCAAGTGAAAACAATGTTATTCGTCTGGTTATCGTCGTGACCATCTTCTTTGGAGCAATCATTGAAGCTTATCTTTTACACATATTCGCACGCATATTACTAAGCCGCATCGTCCGTATAACTATACCGCCATCGACACCATTATCAAAATTCAAATTCCCGGCGTACATCGGTTATATATTGATGGCCTTACTGTTTATGTGGCCACTAGTCACACAGCTTAAATTGAATCCGATGTGGCAGAATGTTGGCTATTCACTATTCATATTCTCAATGATCACGATCATTGTGCATACCTTTATATTCCTTTCTGTCATTCAAAAACGGTATCGTATCCACACCTTGATTTTCACGGCTATACTCAGCCTTTTATTCATACCGACGATTGCCGTGTATCCGCTTATGCTTATCGGATTGTTGGACATAGTAACCGATATCCGCCAAAAACTGTTGGGAGTGAAAAAGAATGCTTGAAAGCTTTGACCGCTTAAAATCAAAAATTGCTATTATACTACTGTTTGAGATCATCATTCTTTTTATATTTTTCATATTTCTTTTTAACTATGTTTATCTGTTGTTGTTTATCTATTTATTGATGAACATCTCATTTATTTATCTTATTATTCAAACATATGAAAAAGATCAGAGAGATCGTATTTTTTCGATCACACGAGTTCTTGGTAAAGATGCCAAAGATGCATTGGAAATCGGTGGAGTGGGAATTGTTACGTACGATGAAAATTATAACGTGACATGGATGAGTGAGATTTTCGATCAACGCGGTATTTCGCTGATTGGCTCTAAAATTACGGCATTATCGCCGGAAATTAACAAACTATTCACCGAGGACAGTGAAAGTCTTATGATTGAAGTTAATGACACTATCTACGAAGTTATTCGTAAAGAAAGTGCTCAGTTACTATTTTTCCGTGATATCACTGAAATCAGTCAGTTGGAATCTGCGTATGAAGATGAGCAAGTGGTACTGGGGCTTATTCATATTGATAACTATGAAGAAACCACTCAATATGAAGAAGAGCAGAAAATCGCGCTTATTGACTCCAAAATCCGCCAACCAGTCGTCGATTGGGCGAAAAAACACGGAATGTTTTTGCGTAGGATTAAAGCAGACCGATTCTTGGTCGTGCTAAATGAACGCATCTATAAACATATTATGGGTAATCGCTTTGATATTCTACCTTATATTCGTAAGGCTGCCGCAGATGTGGATGTCGCTATAACCTTATCCATGGCTTTCTCACGCAAGACCTCAGATTTTTTACAGTTGGAGGAAATGGTCAATATGGCACTTGAGCTTGCACAAAGTCGTGGTGGTGATCAAGTAGCTATCAAATCGTTTAATGAAGACACCAAATATTTCGGTGGTAGCAGTCAAGCTCAGGAAAAGCGTAGTAAAGTGCGTGTTCGTGTGATTGCCCAAACGATTCGAGATTTGATCCAACAGTCTAAAACGATTATCATCGTCGGACACAAAGAAATGGATTTTGACTGTATGGGTGCGGCCATCGGAATGAGTCGGATCGCATTAAGTTACGATAAGGAAGTGTACATTGTATCGAAATCCGGAGGCATTGAAATTAAACTGACCGGGGCGTTGTCGAAGTATAAAGAAATATTGGATGAGCGACATCGATTTGTCAGTGAGTCGGAAGCTTTGGAAGTGCTGGATGCCAATACTTTGGTTATCATGGTAGATCACAACAATGCGGCGCATAGCAATGCGACGTCAGTAATAGAAAAAGCGAAAAAAGTTATTGTAATCGATCATCATCGTCGTAGCACTGATTTTACCTTCAATCCCGTACTGGTGTATATTGAATCTTCAGCTTCTTCAGTGAGTGAGTTGGTTGCGGAGTTATTTCCATATCAAGTGTCGAATGTTGATATATCTACAGAAGAAGCAACAATTATGTTTACCGGTATGTTGATTGATACCAATCGATTCCGTAATCGGACCGGTTCTCGAACATTTGAAGCGGCCTCGGTACTTAAAAATATGGGAGCTGATTCGGTTGAGGCTGATAATTTGTTGAAAGATGAATTTGATGAGTTCGAATTAAAGACAAGCATGTTAAAATGTTCCCAACAGCGACCAAAAGGTGTCGTAATTGCGCCATATGAAGAGAAAACGATTGTTTCACGTAGCATTATGTCTCAAGTAGCTGAAATGTTATTGTCAGTTAAAAATGTAGAAGCATCATTTGTGGTCGCTCGCATTGATGATCATCAGGTGGCTGTATCTGCGCGTTCCAAAGGGAAAATAAATGTTCAGGTCATTATGGAAAAATTGAGTGGCGGAGGTCATTTCTCGGCCGCGGCGTTGCAACGTGAAAACACGACCATAGAACAAATGGTGGTTTTACTAGATAAAAGTATTGAAGAATATTTTGAACAGGAGGATTAGTTCATGAAAGTCATATTGTTAGCCGATGTAAAAAATGTTGGCAAGAAGGGTGAAGTCGTAGAAGTTTCCGACGGGTATGCCCGCAATTTCTTATTCAGAAACAAATTTGCTTTGCCGGCATCCAGTAAGAGTATGGAAGTTTTGGAAGATCAAAAGCAACATGCAAAGGATGAAGAAACTAAAAATAAAGACAATGCGTTAAAATTGAAAGAGCAACTTGAGAAGATTACTTTGGTCTTTGAAGTCAAAACCGGAGAAAAGGGAAAAGTGTTTGGTTCAATATCGACCAAGCAAGTGGCTGAGGAGTTAAACAAGAAACATAAAATCGTCATCGACAAGCGCAAAATGAAAACAGAGATGTTATCAGAGTTGGGCGTAAGTAAGGTAATGATTGATTTGCATCGTGATGTTGAAGGGTTTATTACGGTACATTTAAAAGCAAAGAGCTGAGGTGAAAATCATGCGGCAGTTACCCCATAGTTTAGAAGCAGAACAAGCGTTGCTAGGAGCTATGCTTATTTATCCCAATACAATTAAAACTGCTATTGAAACTGGCTTGATTCCGGAAGACTTTTTTCTTGAAGCGCACAAAAAAGTTTTTACGGCAATTACTGACCTTAGTGACATGGGCAAGCCGGTAGATGGGACCAGTTTGATAACTCGGTTAAGTGAGCGTGGTCAATTACCATCGATTGGTGGTGCGGACTATGTTTTACAGTTAGCTGATCACTCTGTATCGTCAGCAAATGTTAAGAATTATGTTGAAATGATTCAGGATAGGGCTTACATGCGTAATCTTATTTTGACTGCTCAAAAAATCGCCGAAGACGGATTTGTGCATTCAGGCGATTTGGATGATGTCATGGATCAGGCTGAGAAGAGCATATTGAATGTTACACGTAATCGACGGGCATCCGATTTCCGTAATGCGAAAGAGGTTGTATCGACCGTAATGGAAACCATTACGAAAATGAGTTCCAATAAAAGCAATATTACCGGACTTAAAACATCATTTCGGGCACTGGATAATCTGACCAATGGTTTACAACGAGGCGATTTGATTATATTGGCCGCCCGACCATCGATGGGTAAAACTGCGTTTGCTCTGAATTTGGCGATGCAAGTATCACGACATAATCAACAGCCGGTAGCGCTTTTCTCTTTGGAAATGCCAGCTGAACAGTTGATTACACGGATGCTTTCAGCCGCTTCAATGATTCCTATCGGACAGTTACGGACAGGATTTTTGTCCGGAACGGAGTGGAATATGCTCAATGAAGCCGCAACAGAGATGAAGTTTATGCAGTTATTTGTAGATGACACTCCATCTGTACGCGTTTCAGAAGTATTTTCAAAATGTCGTAAGTTGCGTGCTGAACATGGTTTGGGATTGGTCGTTATAGACTATATTCAGTTGATTATGGGTAGCGGTAGGAATAATGAAAACCGACAACAGGAAGTATCTGAAATTTCTAGAAGTTTAAAGGCTTTGGCTCGTGAAATGCAAGTCCCAGTTATAGCGTTGTCACAGTTGTCACGTTTGGTTGAGCGACGCGAAGACAAACGTCCGATGTTATCGGATTTACGTGAATCAGGCGCTTTGGAACAAGATGCGGATATTGTCATGTTTTTGTATCGGGATGAATATTATCAAAAAGAGAAAAGTGATGATAAGCAGGTGAAGGCAGAAATCGACATTGCTAAGCACCGTAATGGACCGACGGGCAAATTTGAGTTAGCATTTGACCTAAAGATCAATGCATTCTATAATATTGCAAAGGAAGATGTCGGTCAATAAAGGAGTTTCAATGAAAAAGTTTATACCTATTGTATTGGCGGTTATGGTAAGTTTGATTATCACATTGATAACTTCCGGTGCCAATCAGAATCAGAATCCCGAGTTAATCAGTAATCAAACCGAATTGGATGGTGCTGCTTTTAAGCAGGAAGTCGTTAACGTGTATAGTCAGCCTCAAATGATAACGAAGATTTATGAAGGAAGTCGTTTGTTAGGCGTTTTAACTGATCCGAAAATTGTTGATAGTGCCTTGGTTCAAACATATCTAGAACAGTATACCGTAGATTTCCCTGGATCAAAAATTGGTTTGGGTGAAGATATTTATACAAGTATTGAATTGAGTTATTTTGAATACAGCAATGTTGATGATTTGATTGTAGAGTATTTGCAAACAAATGATTTGTTTTCGGTTGAGGTTTTTAAGATTGAATTTTCAAATGGTGCAGTAATTTATGTCAAGGACATAGAGGAGTTTGAAGTCGCAAAGGAATTGTACTTGCTTAACTTTATCTCAAAATCTGCTTATGATGATATTAAGAATGAACGAGAAATTCCGAAACTTACAACCTATGGCTCAATCGATACAGGAATCAACGTACTTGAGACGACAACTGTAACAAAGGGATTGGCATCCCGTGATAATATTTTGAAGAATCAAAATGAAATCATTTATTTTTTAAGTTATGGGTATGATACAGAAATAAAGACATATACAGTCGCACCTTTCGATACGGTAGAAGGTGTCGGATATAAGACGGGTTTGTCTGCACAACAGTTAATTACGATTAATAATGAGAAGCTCAAAACGGCAGATCAATTATTGGAACCAGGATTAAAGTTGAATGTTACCTATTTCAACTCTCCGATCAGCGTTGTAGTTACCCGTGAAAGGTTAGTTAAGGAAATTGTATATCCAGCTAATACTAAATATGT
>CAKMJZ010000035.1 GCA_927435855.1 uncultured Erysipelotrichaceae bacterium | reverse complement strand
ATCACCAATCAACGTGAAACAACGGTTATTTGGGATAAGAAAACTGGTTTACCGATTTACAATGCTATCGTTTGGCAATCACGTCAAACCGACACCAGCAGCAAGCCCCATGTCAACCCATGAACCACCCGATTGAGTGATCATGCCGACACCATGGCTAAGAACACTTATGGTACAGGATGCTTTATGTTAATGAACACAGGCGAAAAACCAGTTCCGAGTAAAAACGGATTGGTTACAACAATCGCTTGGGGTTTAGACGGTAAAGTTGAATATGCATTAGAAGGATCAATCTTCATCGCTGGTAGTGCAGTACAATGGCTACGCGACGGATTACGTATGATTAGAACTGCTCCAGAATCTGAAGAGCTAGCTAAACATGTTGAATCCACAGACGGCGTTTACGTTGTTCCGGCATTTGTAGGCTTAGGCGCTCCTTACTGGGATGACAAAGCTCGCGGTGCAGTATTTGGATTAACACGTGGTGTAACGAAAGAACATTTCGTTCGCGCAACATTAGAAGCAATCGATTACCAAACTCGCGATATTTTGCAAGCTATGGAAATCGACTCGGGTATCAAGCTTGCTGCATTGAAAGTTGACGGCGGTGCCGTTAAGAATGACTTCTTGATGCAATTCCAAAGCGATATCTTGGGTGTACCGGTTGAAAGACCAGTCGTTCAAGAAACTACCGCTCTTGGCGCAGCATTCTTGTCCGGTTTAGCAGTAGGCGTCTGGAAAAACAAAAACGAAGTTACCCAAAACTGGAAACTCGACAAACGTTTTGAACCGGTTATGTCTGCTGAAAGACGCGAAGAATTGTACGCAGGTTGGGTAAGAGCTGTTAACGCTGCTCGCCAATTCTAATACAAACCCTCTGAAATTATTCCAATTTGAAAAGCACGGATTCCATCGTCCGTGCTTTTCTCTTTTTTGAAAAAAAGCTGTACCTAATTGCTATTATGCAAAGGTACAGCTTTACCGAATGCTAATTCAGAGTAATCAAGTCTTGTCGTATTTTCTCTAACACCAGATTGATATACTCCGAGTTGGAAGGGCGCTTACCCAAATCCCGATAATTCATATCTCTTAGAAAACTTTGAAGCGTCTTATTGTTTTCCCCATAAGCCAAAGATAAACTGTGCCTCATCGCCTTATCCACATTGGCACTGCTTGTTCCATAATGAGTTGCAACAAAGGGATAAATATTTTTTGTGATTGAAAACACCGTGGTATTTTCGTGTAAAAGATGATTGATCGCAAGATTGAAATACTTATAACCAAGTGTATGCGGAGGTAAACCACTGTCCAAAAGAAATCTGGAAACAATACTGTTTAAATCGGAAGATTTGGCTACGGTTAAGCCATTCTTTGAATCTGCCGAATTGAGAAAATCTTGTCTAAACGAGATATTGGTAATTCTATGTGCCAGATATTCAAACGAGTAAGGTTTTAGCATGTAAAACGAAGCACCTAGATGAAATGCGTATTTAACGATACTTTCCTGACTTAATTCGCTGCTCATGATTACTTTAGTATTTTCAAGTAATTTCTCAGCATTCGCGCGTTCCAAAAAGCCAAGACCGTCAATCTGCGGCATAATCATATCCAAAAGGATTACGTCTGGTCGCAGTTTGCGAACTTTGTCCAATCCGTCGATGCCATTGTAGGCAACACCTATCACTTGAATATCCTTATGAGGTTCAAGATAGTACCTCAATTTATCACACATGTCACAGTCGTCATCAATAATCAATAATCGTATTGTCTTCTCCAAAAAGTCAGCCCCTTTCTTCGAAAGTCTTTCCCTAAACGCTACTTACCATCTACCGCCTGCATGCTTCGAGAAGCAATGATATTAACTCCCAAACCACAAACATCGGCAATTAATACATCCTTAGCCTTAACAGGAGCTTTAACGACGGTTTTGTTGATTTCTTTCATTACATCAAACAATTTGCTTTTCGGAATATCCGAAGAAGTAATGACTGGCAAACGATCGTAAAAGGCACCTTCAATTTTGATAGTAGAAGTTAGCATTCGGGTTGGGTTTGTCAGTTCTTTGCGAACATAGTTCTCACCTCGAGGACAGGAATGTCCCTCAACCTTAGTAATGCCTCCGTTTTCATCCAAATCAAACGTAACCTTGCAACTCATTGGACAAACAATACAAACCATATCTTTCTTTTCCATGTTATACCTCCGTGATTTCGATGCTGATAGATTCTTTACAATCCATCAAGTCAGCTTTACTTAAAATCAGCTTCTCCATCTCAGCCGGAGCCAAGTGACGTTTCTTCACTGTTCTTAAAACAACTCCGTCTTTCTTAATGGTCAAAGCGACATTCTTAACATTCTTAGTTACTCTAAACATACACTCCAAACTTTTATCAACATTTTCAATATTGATTTTATGTGGAACAATATAACCGATGCCATCTTTTGCAATACAATCAAAAGTTTTGCCTGGCTTTAACTCATTCTTCAGATAACGAGCTGCGGCGGTACCCGCTTTACGACTCTCAAGCGATACAAAGTCAACCAAGTCATGAACATGCAAAACATTACCACAAGCAAATATGCCATCAACACTGGTTTGGTATGACTCATTAACGATCGGACCGCGGGTACGAGGATGAATTTCAACTTCCGCTTCCTCACTCAACGCATTTTCCGGAATCAACCCAACGGAGAATAGCACGGTATCAACATCAAAGTACTTTTCCGTTCCTTTGATCGGTCGGAAATTTTCATCGACTTGACTTACCTCAACTTGTGATACCCGATCCAAACCTTCAATACGAGTAATCGTATGACTTAGAAACAAAGGAATATCAAAATCAATTAAACATTGCTTGATATTACGAGGAAGACCATTGGAATACGGCATGATTTCCGCAACGCCCAACACCTCTGCACCTTCCAATATCATTCTGCGAGCCATAATGAGTCCGATGTCACCACTACCCAAAATGAACACTTTTTTACCAACGATATAACCTTCCATATTCAAATAGCGTTGAGCTGTTCCGGCACTCCAAATGCCCGCTGGGCGGAAACCGGGAATAGCGATTGCGCCACGGGTACGTTCACGACAACCCATAGCTAGTATGATGGCTTTCGCCTTGATAGTCACATAACCTTCAGAAGGGGTAACATACTCAATTACCTTATCATTGGACATATGCGTAACCATAGCATTCAATTTATACTGAATTTCGTTATTAACAATCAAATCCACAAATCTCTCAGCGTAAGCTGGACCAGCCAATTCTTCTTTAAACTCAATCAATCCAAAACCGTTGTGGATACATTGTTGTAAAATACCGCCAAGTTCCCTATCTCTTTCAAGAATCAAAATATCGCGAATACCTTGATCATAAGCACCCATTGCACTAGCCAAACCGGCGCTGCCACCGCCGATAATTACTAAATCGTACGTTTTCATCGCCTTACTCCTTTGTCTTTCCGACTAAAAGTCTTGAATCATCACTATCCAATAAGATATCCAACGGTGACTTTTTCAACTCTCTGGCCAATATAGCTACTACCTTCGGTTCACAGAAGCCACCTTGACAACGACCTGCTCCTGGACGAACACGACGCTTAACACCCTTGACTGTCAAAGCACCGGCATTGCGATGAATGATATCAACGATTTCACCTTCACTGACATGTTCACAACGACAAATCATTTGAGCAAAAGCCGGATCTTTTTGAACCAAGGCATTTTTCTCATCGTAATTCATACGATTGATAATGATCCAAGGACGGCGTTCGATACGAGATTCCTTTAAAATAAACTCGAATTTCTTAGAAATTATTTCATTTAACACATACTCACTGATCGCAGGTGCACTTGCAAGGCCTGGGGACTCTATAGCTGCGACATTAATGAAATTAGGTACTTCTTCTGATTCTTCAATAATGAAATCATGAGTCGATCCAGAAGGGCGTAAACCTGAATACGTACGGATTACTTGATTCAAAGGGATATTCTTAAGTGTTTTGAACACTTCTTTACGAATGTAATCTAATGCCGGTTGTGTATTGTCTATGCTCTCCTTGTCTTCAACGAACTCAGAGTTAGGACCCAAAATCACATTATGATGTATTGTTCTTGCGACCAAGACACCTTTACCTTTATCGGTAGGGATAGGGAATATCGTGCGATGAACAAAAGGAGTCGTTTGCTTATCAAGAAGATAATACTCGCCACGACGAGGAGTTATCGTAAACAATTTCTTATCACTAACCAAATTATAAATATCATCAGCATACACTCCGGCACAATTGATGACAAACTTTGCTAAATATTCAGCTTTTGTTGTTGCAACAACGAAATGATCAGCTTTTTTCTCGATGGAAACAACTTTGTTTCCTAAAAACAGTTCTACGCCGTTATTACACGCATCTTCTACCGCGGCAATTGCTACTTCCCAAGGAGAAACGATACCGGTTGAAGGTAAATCGAGAGCTGCTATGACGGAATCACTTAAATTCGGTTCTCTTTTGTGTGCTTCTTCCGCAGATATTATTGAACAAGGAATGTTACGGGATAATGCCTGATTATAGAGGAAATTCAACTGAGGCAACTCATCTTCATCAACAGCAACAACAAAGCATCCATTGCGCTCAAAATCAACTTTTAATTCTTTACAAAGATCTTCATAAAGTTCATTTCCGCGCACATTCAACTTAGCCTTCAACGAACCTTCCTTCGGGTCATGACCCGAATGGATGATCGCGCTGTTAGCACTGGTTGACTCATTGGCAACATCATTATCTTTTTCTACAAGAGCGACACTACATTTAAACTTTGATAGATCTCGGGCAATCATGGCACCAGAAATGCCCGCCCCGATTATTAGGAAATCATACATATTATCTTTTCCTCCATACGACATAAAAAGACACCAGAAAGATAGAATATAGTATTCCGAAATCTCAGGTGTCTCTGATCGCATATTAACTTGTACTTATATAATACTGCAATCGCTTTCAAATGTAAATGATTGTGAAAAAACTAGCGCAATCCATGAAATTCTACTTGTTGTGAATAGCGGGCGTACTTTGTAAGTTTTTCAAATATAGTGTAATATATTATTGGGAGAAAAACATATGAAAATCGTAATTTTAGATGGATACACATGCAATCCCCATGATCTTTCGTGGGATAAGTTTACTGAGATTGGTGAGTTGACAGTATATGATCGCACCGATCAATGGGAAATAGTTAAACGGGTAAAAGATGCGGATGTATTACTGACCAATAAAACCGTAATCAACAAAGAAACTATTCATCAGTTAAATAATGTTAAGTACATAGGAGTCCTCGCTACTGGCTATAACGTCGTCGATGTCGTTGCTGCTAAAGAGAAGGGAATTGTCGTTACCAATGTGCCCGGATATAGTACAAATTCCGTTGCCCAACACGTTTTTTCTTTATTGTTGGAAATAACAGCTCACGTTGGTCATCATGATCAAACGGTGAAATCCGGACGCTGGTCAAAAAGTATTGATTTCTGCTATTGGGACTACCCGCTGATGGAACTTGCAAACAAGACTTTCGGTGTTTTAGGATATGGCAGAATTGGCAAACAATCCGCCATTATCGCAAAGGCCTTTGGTATGAACGTTATCGCATATGACAGAGGCAGAACCAATCATGATGGAATCGTAGAAAAGGTTTCTATAGAAGAGCTGTTTGAGCGTAGCGATATCATCACCTTACATGTACCTCTTTTTGATGATACCAAAGAAATCATTAACAAACATTCAATTTCAAGGATGAAGGATGGAGTCATTTTAATCAACACATCCAGAGGACCCCTAATTAATGAAAATGACTTAGCCCAGGCCCTAATTTCTAAAAAGGTAAAAGCCGCCGGACTAGACGTATTAACGCAAGAGCCACCGGCAAGTGATAATCCACTAATACCATTAGAAAATTGCTTGATCACACCGCATATTGCTTGGGCACCCAAGGAAGCCAGAGAACGCCTGCTTAGTATTGCGGCTGATAATTTGAAACAGTTTCTTAGTGGAGTTGATCAAAACAAAGTAAACTAGCCATTGGCTAGTTTACATTTAAGAATCGATCAATCGTATTGTCTGTTGGAATAATGATCAAGTGATTCTTCGCCCTAGAAAAAGACACATAGCACATATCATGCCACAACTCATCATTCGCCATGCTTTTTTCATCATCTAACTCACAAGCAATCACGATGCTCGACTCCATACCTTTAAATCGGCGATTGGTATCAATCCGAATCGTGTTTTCCTCACAATCATTCTCAAAATACGTGAATACGACATTGTCCATCAATAACTCTTTCAACCACGACTTACCTTTGGATTTCATCGTAATAATGGTAATGTCCTTGGGTTTGACTCCATCATTGATTAAGAGTTTATTGATTTCCGTGCGAAGCCGCGAAAATAACTCCGATTTGTTTTGATGATCGACCGGATCAGTAATCACCACCAACCGACCCATTGGACCACGATGGTTTAAGTCAATCTGCTGATAATAGTGAGGTTTGACGAAATCAAAGATATATTTCGTATTTCGAAGGTTAGTATCTAAAACTAACTGAGGTATATCTAGTGGAATATTCAAATCCGTTCGGATAATTTTCTGATTTGCATCCCAAAAGTAATATATCAAACCGTTTTCCTTTAATAGAAACAACAATATTTCCAAATGTATGGCGTTAAAGTCTTGAGCTTCATCGATAATGATACAGTCAAACAACTCGATTTCATGAGTAAAGACCGTGTCGCGTAGCAGTGCATCTTGATAAAGTACATCTTCATTCAAAGTATTACCTAACTGCTCATTAATAAACGGATGGAAATTTCCTGCAATGAGATGTTCTTTATCCAAGGCAAATTTCCGAAATTGATCGCCTAGAATTTGATTATAACAAACCAGTAGCGTCCGTAGATTATTCTTTGCTGAAAGTTCGGCTTTGCGAGTTGCTAACAAGGTTTTACCAGAACCTGCACATCCAAAGATGGAAGCTTTAGGCAAATAGCGAATTAAATCAAGAAATCGGTACTGTTGTTCGCTAAGCTCAAAAACGATTTTCTCTTCATCGCTGATCCAATGCGAAAGTTTTCGATCTAATACGAAACTAGGGGCATATGCCTTTTGCAAATCCAAATGGGCTTTTTGTGTCAGTGACTGACTAAAAGGCTTATCCTCTTTGAAATAATCAAGAACTTTGACAAGATGTTTGCTTAAATCACTGCAATGATGTTCAAATAATGTAAACTCTTTTTTAGCTTCCATGGGAAGTTGACCTTGAATCCGATTGACATCGGTAAACACGATGCAATATCCGATATTGATGTTTTGGTTGATATCAACATCATTATACTGATACCATCCAGGTAACTGACAGAGTGCTTCTATCAAAGCGTACTTGTTAGAGCGAGCCTGGTGATAAGGGTTTGTAATCGTATTGACATCCAAATCTAGATCAGCCGATCGCCATTGACCGCTTTGAGGCTCAAAAAATATCTGAACACCGCCTTTAACTTCTATAATCAAAATCCCGTATTTGGGATGAGTGCAGATGAAATCCGTCTCGCCATCTCGACGTTTGCTATGCGGTGTTGGTTTGCCGTGCCAGTAAACACTGTGATAGACAATCCAATCATTATTAAGTTGTTTTTTGAGCAATTCAAAAAGTTTTCCTTCGCCTCGATCTTTTCTGACAAATGTTTCCGGTAAAGCACTGGGATACATAGTGGCCATAAAAAGTACCTCACTTTTCTTTCATTATAAAAGAGAGAATGACGTTATACAAGAAAGTGTGCAAATCACATGTTGGTATCGAAGAAAAATGAAGAAATCACCGAAAATTCGAAAAATCATCTACGAACACTCTCAAAAAGCTTTATAATGATTAAAAGGCAGGGGATACTATGACAGATATACTTATCGCAATCGTTCTTGTATTGGCAATCGTTCAACTGATTATTCTTATGATCTGGATGAAGAAGTCCTCCAAAGTCGAAACGCTTGAGAAAATCAACCAGATAAACGTGAAACTGGAAAATACTGGCAATGACATCCAACGATTGGAACGGTTGAATCGAGATGACAGCATTCAAAACAGGGAAGAATTTTCGGGTCAGTTTAAAGAAAACCGTCAGGAACTGGCGATGGTTTTGAAGCACTTTCAAGACATCTTGCAAAACAGTTTACTTGAACTTAATAAAATGCAATCAGAGAAATTTGACAGTCTTTCGAATAGACAAGCGGATTCACTTGAAAAAGTTCGTGAAGCTATCGAAAAACGGTTGGAATCCATTCAAAACAACAATGAGAAAAAACTTGAGGAAATGCGCGTAACAGTTGATGAGAAGTTACAGGCATCTGTAGAAAAGCGTTTTAATGAGTCGTTCAAACTCATTAGCGAACGCTTAGACATGGTTCAACAGGGACTTGGTGAAATGCAAACACTGGCCACCGGCGTCGGCGATTTGAAGAGAGTGCTAACCAATGTCAAAACTCGTGGAACGTTAGGTGAAATACAATTAGGCACGATTTTAGAACAGGTGCTATCACCGACTCAATATGAAAAGAATGCACAGTGTAACCCAGATACCAATGAGAGAGTCGAGTTTGCGATTGTTATGCCTGGTCGAAACTCGGATGACAAACCGGTATTGTTACCGATTGATTCAAAATTCCCGATGGAGGATTATCAACGATTGGTTGAGGCGTATGATACCAATACCAATTTGGAATCAGTATTAAAATCATTTGAAAACAGTGTTAAGAAAAATGCGAAAGATATTCAAACAAAGTACCTCAATCCTCCGACGACGACGGACTTTGGTATTATGTTTGTTCCTACGGAAGGATTGTATGCAGAGGTTTTACGTCGCCCCGGACTCTTTGAATATTTGCAACGCGAACACAAAATCACGGTCGTGGGACCTTCCAACCTGGTTGCCTTTTTGAGCAGTTTACAAATGGGATTCAGAACTCTGGCCATCGAGAAACGCTCCAGTGAAGTATGGGAGCTGTTGAGTGCTGTTAAAACCGAGTTTGGCAATTTTGGTTCAGTGTTAGATAGAACGAAAAAGAAACTTCAAGAAGCAACCAATGTAATCGATCAGGCTTCAACGCGTTCAAGAGCCATTGAACGTCGTTTGCGTGATGTTCAGGTATTGCCTTCTTCGACACCAATAGAAATCGAAACAGTAATGGAAGAGGATATTGAGGATGATCAAACATAAACTGATATTGATCGTCGTCATGGCCTTATGGGGTTCGTTAGGGATTTTTGTTCGCAGTATCCCGATATCTTCTTTGTTATTAGCTTTTTCAAGAGCAGTCATTGCTTTGCCGATTTTGATGTTTGGTGTTAAGATGAGCGGTTTGTCCTTAAGAGATTGTTTTCGAAAAGAAAATATCCCATTAATGATAAGCGGGGTATTGATTGGTTTGGCATGGGTACTGTTTTTTGCAGGATTCCGTTTGACCAGTATTGCCAACGTTACCTTTATTTACAATATGTGTCCGATCTACGTTTTGATTTTATCGCCGATTTTGCTAAAAGAGAGAATCACGAAGTTTCAATTAATTACGATCTTCATAGCTTTTTTAGGATTCGTACTGATCATCGGTCAATCCATAGACTTTAGCGATGCCGCATTCTTAGGAATTATGGCCGCAACTTTCTCAGGAATCTTGTATGCATTGATTGTAATCATCAATCGAAAGTACGCAACTCATCTTAGTGGAGAAGCTGTAGCCTTTATTCAGTTGTTTTTTACTATGATCGTGCTCTTCCCGTTTGTGATAGGCTCCAATGCATTCATACAGTTTGGTGGAATGACATCCATCGCTTGGATTTTGTTATTGATTCTTGGAGTTTTTCATACCGGACTGGCATACATCGGTTATTTTCAAAGTTATAAAACCTGCTCGGCATCCACGGTCGCTCAGTTTACTTATCTCGATCCTGCTTTTGCCCTGATTTTCGGATATTTCTTGGCGAGTGAGTCGTTGACGTTTGTTCAAGGATTGGGAGGACTATTAATTCTGGGATCTACATTTATTACTTTAACCATAAGAACTGACCGGGTAGCCAATGTACATGGAACATAAACATTAGTAATCGAATTGAAAGCTTCAAGATGATTTGAACAGGGTGCAGATCATGCATACTTAATATTTTTATTGAAAATTAAGCGCGGAGTTTTGATTTCTAAACAATATGAGAAAGCTTGTAGTATGTAGAACCGGGATTTGCTTAAGGCGAAAAGATTATGAACACTGGTTTTCGAGTGTTTTGAAAATAATTTGGGTAATATAAGATTTAACAAGTGTCCAATTAAATACCCTAGCTCGAGCGATTGATCCATGCACTCAAAGGAAAAGAACCGATTTGATTCGGTTCTTTCCTTTTTTCAAACAAGCATCTTCGCTTGTTAAAAGAAAATTGTCATAATAGTGTTGTGGGGGATAAGAGTCGGGTAAGAGTGCTGGGGAGCATTCTTACCCGATAATATTCAAATAAATATGAATTTTCGTTTCTCTTTACTCTTTTTCTATAAATAATATGCGAAATTTCGATTGTTAAATGGCCATTCATTTTTACTTGAGTGATACCGCTTTTTCTATATTCAATAGAAATTCCGCCTTTGAGATAAATAAAAAAAACAGGTATGTGTTACCTGCTTTCAATGTTGAATTCAAATGCGAGCTTGATTTTGTCTGCTTTAATGTAAACTTCAGAATATTCGAAAATTTCACTGTTCTGATATTTATAGTCCTTTAAATACAGTAGCGGATATGTGTCATCAACTCCGAGTTTTTTACTTAGCTTGGTTGTCGCATAAACTGACTCCAACGTTTCTTTGATCATTGTCGGTCGAATCTTGTAAGAATCTTCCAAAATGACACATAATTGGTCACTGATGAGTCTTTCCGCATGTTTTATCAAGAAAGTTCCATCGATTTTCAAATAAGAGCGATGGGCACTCAATGTTTCATCACCAATGTAACGCAACCGTTCGACCAAGTGGACCCTCGTCCCAACAGGAACACCTAAAATGTTAGCAATTCTTTCGGTAAGTTTTACTTTTTCATTACGAAGTACGACCGTATTTATCTGAACACCTTGATCTTCAAGTTGTTCACGTATTCCCATGAAGGGAAGTGGTGTAATGATATTTTTCTTCTCGGAAACGAAGGTACCCTTACCAGGGACTCGATAAAGCAGACCATGTTCAACCAATCGTGTTAACACTGCTCTGACAGTCATTCGACTTAACTCGTACTCTCTGCTTAATTCATTTTCTGAAGGGATTTTGTCGCCCGGCTCCCAATCATTTTGGATTTTCGTAATTATGATTTGATGAAGTTGTTCCCATAGAGGAATATGGCTAGTTTTTTTAAGGACCATGTTCTGCTCTCCTTTTATTGCTTGTTGTCATTAAAGAACATTTTACAAATACTGAAACACAGCTTTTTTCAGTGTTTTCTTTTCGTATTCTGTCTGTTTTTAATATAATAACATATTATCAATTAGAATATAAGCACGAAATAGCGAGGTAGTTGATTGCAATTTATTCAATTCAATCAACTCTCAGTGTATTGACAAAACCGAGAAATCGTAATAATGTATATACAGGTATAGGCATAAATGACAGAAACCAAGGCTTCTTATATACCATTATGATACACATATATTGAAAGTTGATGAGAGGAAAAAAATGAAAGATACGGAACTTGTAAGATTGCAGTTACATGCACAGCATTCCCGAAAAAACGTGATACAGATGATCAAAGCAGGAAAAAGTGGTCATATGGGTGGAGCACTCTCTTGTATCGATATTGTAACAGCCTTATATTTTAACATCATGAAGATTGATCCTCATAATCCAAAGGACCCTAATAGGGATCGCTTTGTGTTATCGGCCGGGCATAAATGTATGGCTCAATATGCCGTATTGGCACAAAGAGGTTATTTTAATAAAGCTATTCTGGATACTTACGGATCATTAGACACACCTTTGCCGGGACATCCGAATATGCATGAACTTCCCGGGATCGAAGCAAACACTGGAGCTTTGGGACATGGACTTTCCATATCTGTTGGAATGGCCTTAGGTTTACGTCTGGACAAGAATGATGCTCGCGTATTTGTTGTTACAGGCGATGGTGAACTTCCGGAAGGTTCGAATTGGGAGGCAATTGCTGCGGCTGCACAGTATAAACTCAGCAACCTGATTGCAATAATTGACAATAACGAACTGCAAATATCAGGAAAAACTAAAGACATCATGAATATGGACCCCATTGGCAAAAGATTTGAAAGCTTTGGCTGGAATGTTATTGACATTGATGGAAACGATATGGCTGAGATTATTAAAGCATTAGTTGATACTCCAATCAGTGAAGACAAACCGACAGCCATCATAGCTCATACAGTTAAAGCCAAAGGATTATCGTTTGCAGAGAAGAAAGTTGCTTACCATTATTGGACGCCTGACCAGTCAGAACTTAATCAAGCCTTCGAGGAAATTGAAGAGTCAATCAGAATTTTGCAAAGGAGGCTTCAAAATGAGTCTTGAAATGATTGATCCGCGAAAGGAATTCGGTAGAATCATAACTGAAATAGCTGAAAACGATGAACGCATTGTTGTGTTATCGGCAGATAGTGGCAAAAGCTCCGGTTTTGGTGACTTTGCCGAGAAATTTCCGGAAAGATACTTTGAGTTTGGAATTATGGAACAGGGTGTCATTGGTATTGCTTCCGGATTGGCTACTACTGGGAGAATTCCGGTCTTTTGTGCAATTGCTCCATTTGTTACATCAAGACCATTTGAAATGTTGCGTAATGATCTAGGTTATATGAAACAGAATGTTAAAGTTGTCGGACGTAATGGGGGGATGACATATTCTGATCTAGGATCAACCCATCATTCACTCGAAGATTATGCTATCACAAGAATGATCCCTGGGTTCGTTGTTTTAGCTCCTCAAGACATATCGGAATTGCGTAATGCTGTAAAAACCATGTTGTATCATCAAGGACCGGTATATATGAGGATTGGCAGTCAAAAAATACCTAGAATATTTGATGATTCAGAGTTTGAAATAGGGAAGGGAAGGTTGATCAAAGAAGGTATCGATGCAACTTTAGTAACCACCGGATATATTTTAACTGATGTGTTGAGTGCTGTAAGCATCTTGGAAAATGAAGGCATTTCGATTGAAGTGATTGGGATGCCAACAGTATCCATCATCGATAAGGATATGATATTGAAGAGTATTAAAAAGACAAGAAAAATCATAACGATTGAAGAGCATTACATCTTGGGCGGTTTAGGAGCTGTTGTCGGTGAATTGATTAGTGAATATGATCCAATCTCATTGAAAAGAATAGGATTACCTCATGAATATATAAGCTCTGGGCCGTATGATTTGTTAAAAGAAAAATATAATATGGATGCTAAAGGTATTTCAAAACAAATTAAGGAGTTCATAATTAATAAAGGAGTTAAAATATGAAAATTGCAATTGGTTGTGATGAAGCAGCATTTGAATTGAAGGAAATGATCAGAAAATTCGTTGCAGAGAAGGGTGTCGAAATGGTTGATTTTGGAACTTATGATGAAAATGAAAAAGTCTTATATCCAAATATCGCACAAGCAGTTTCACAAAGTGTTTCTGATGGAAATCAAGATTTTGGAATTTTGATTTGTGGTACCGGAATTGGAATGGCGATTAGCGCAAATAAAGTGCCAGGCATTCGTGCAGCGGTTTGTCACGACGCTTTTTCAACAGAGCGTTCAAAAAAATCAAATGACTGCAACGTATTATGCATGGGTTCACGAGTAATTGGCTTCGAGACAGCAAAATATATGGTCGATCTTTGGTTGCGTTGTGATTTTGCCGGTGGAGGTTCAAAACCAAAGGTTGATGCAATGATTGAAATGGATAGGAAATATCGTATTTAGATACTTGAGGATTTCCATCTTAACGTCACGGAGTTTAACTCGTTTCATGATCTTCACTGTGGTGCGATCGTTTAAACGCAACGATTAAAGGAGACGGTAAGCAATCTGAATAAAAAAGAGAATAACAAGATTAATCTTTGTGAAATATCGAGACAGCATCACTGGGATATTCAGTAAAAAACGATGGTGAATAACCATCTTTTTATGTTAAAATTTGTTACAGATAACAAAGAGGTAACGACATGAATTTATCAGCAACCTTCGCAATGCAAATGGTAGAAGAATTAAGTGCTATCATTAATCAACATATCAATCTTATTGATAAGGATGGTACGATTATCGCATCGACGGATAAATCGCGTATTGGCAGTTGTCATATGGGTGCCAAGCGGATGATCGATGAAGGACTGCCATATTTGATCATTGAGTCCGATACTGAGTACACCGGATCAAAAAAAGGTGTTAATTTGCCAATAGTTGTCGATGAGGAAATTGTTGGAATCATTGGAATTACAGGAGATCGCAACGATGTCGAAAAATACGGTGAGATCATTCGAAAGTTTACGGAAATGTATATCCGTGATGATAATCTTAAACAACTTAAGCAACAAGAAGATAAAATTCGCAGCCGATTTTTAGAAAACTGGCTTATAAACCCCAATTACGTGCTTGAGGGTAATTTTCATGAAACCGCAACAGCATTAGGGGTCGATATCAATATTCGCCGGCGTATTATTATGGTGAATTTTATTTTCAATGACGGTGCTGATGTGAAAAAAGATCAGCCCCGCCTTGACGAAGCAACTCGTTATTTACGGAATGCGCTGATTGAAAATGCCGGATGTTACTATTTGCGAATCGGTACCAAATTAGTATTTCTAGTCACAGAACTTATGGATGAGAAACTTAAGGAAAAGTGTCTGAAGATCATTGACAACATTCAAAAAAACTATAGAGTCGACTTAAAAATGGGGATGGATGATCATGCCATGCACTACAAACAACTCCATCAGGCATATTTGCAGGCTCAAAAAGCTTTGACTTCAGCCGTTACGATTCAACACTCGTCATTGGTCGGCTATAAAGATTTAAACATTGAACTATTCCTATATGAAATTCCGGGAATGATTCGTCAAGAGTTCATTGATAAAATATTCAAAGGATGTTCAGCAGATGAAATCAATGAGTCTATGCATATTCTTGAAGCTTTATATGGAAACAACGGGTCGATAGAGAAAACTTCAGCGCAACTTTTCATTCATAAAAACACATTGCAATACAAATTAAACAAACTTTTTGAAACGACCGGACATAATCCGCGGCATAGCCATGGAATACCTCTTTACTATTTAGCGATGGCTTTCTATAAAAATCGAAATTAATATCATGCATAACAAAATATAACGCTTACATTTAGTATGTGTACCATTACATAATATGTGTTAATTTTTTATAATTACTCTATGGAGAACACTTTTCACGTGTTAAACAGGAGGAAAGAATCATGACTGGTATTCCATTGATCATCACCTTTGTTATCTCGATCGTCATTATGATAATCGCGATTTCAAAATTCAAAGTTCACCCGTTTTTGGCGATTATGGGTATTGCCCTGCTATTGGCTATCGTCGTTGGTATCCCGTTGGTCGATATTGCGGCTACGGATACAACTCCGGCTCGCCTAGGTATCGCAACGATCATCGGTGCGGGCTTTAGCGGTACTTTCAGCAGTATTGGTATCGTTATCATTTTGGGTGCATTGGTAGGCACCTTGCTTGAAAGAACCGGAGCAGCTATTAAATTGGCGGATATGGTCGTTAATTTAGTTGGTAAGAAACGTCCGGAACTTGCTATTATGATTATGGGATGGATCGTCTCTATTCCAGTATTCTGTGACAGCGGGTTTGTTATTTTGGATCCGATTCGTAAAGCTTTACGCCGTCGTACACAGGCTTCCAGCGTTGCTATGACTGTAGCTTTATCAGCAGGTTTGTATGCTTCTCATGTACTGATCCCACCGACACCAGGTCCAATCGCGGCTGCCGGTTCTGCCGGTTTGGCTGATAACCTGATCTTGGTCATGGGTATGGGTGCGTTGATTTCAATCCCAACCTTGATTGCGGCTTATTTCTATGCATTGTATATTGGTAAGAAAGTCAAAACAGTTGAAGATGATGAAGATTTGTCTGTAGTTTCACAAACATATGAACAATTAGTTGCTGAATACGGCAAATTGCCGAGTGGTTTTGCAGCTATATCGCCGATTTTTATGCCGATCTTTTTGATGGCTTTGAGTTCAGTTGTCGTTGCTTTTAAAATGACCGGTGATTATATAACAGTTATTCGTTTCTTAGGTAATCCGGTCATCGCTTTGACTGTCGGCTTACTGTTTGGTATTTACTTACTGTTTGTTTCCGGAAAGATTGGCGAATTCAATGCTTTGACAAATGACACATTGAAAATCGTTGGTCCGATCTTATTTGTTACGGCTGCAGGTGGTGTTTTAGGTCGAGTAATCGCTTCCGCCGGATTTGTTGAGTATATTAAAGCGAATGCTGCGGCAATCGCTACCGTCGGAATTTTCTTCCCATTCATTATCTCTGCTATACTTAAGACCGCTCAAGGTTCTTCAACCGTAGCGATCGTAACAACTGCGGGAATATTGGGTAGCTATGCAGCAACCGATTCTTTGATGGTTGCCTTGGGATTAAACAATCCGGTATTGGCTGCGTTGGCTGTTATGGCTATCGGTGCCGGAGCTATGACTGTATCACATGCTAATGACAGTTATTTCTGGGTGGTTACTAACTTTGGACAAATGAAAGCTGAAGAAGGTTATTTAACTCAGACGGCAGTTACATTGGTTATGGGTATTGCAGCTATGGCTGGTATCTTCGCTGTTTCTCTATTCTTTTAGTTAATATGGAAGGGCTAATGCAAATTAGCCCTTCATTATAGTAAATGAGGAATGATTTATGAAAAAGATCGTCTGTATTCCCGATTCTTTTAAAGGTACGTTAAGTTCAGCTCAGGTATGTGACATTATGGAAAAGTCGATTCATCACCATTTCCCGTCTTGCCAAGTCGTTAAAATCGAAGTTGCGGATGGCGGTGAAGGCAGTGTCGATGCTTTTTTGGCTGCCGTAGGTGGTGATAAAATCAAAGTGATCGTCAATAATCCTTACTTTGAACCTATGGAATCTTTCTATGGGATTTTAGAAGGGAACGTTGCTGTTGTAGAAATGGCCGCAGCTGCCGGATTGCCACTGGTTAGTGAGCGACCAAACCCAATGGAAACAACGACGTATGGCGTTGGTGAATTGATACTGGCGGCGGTTAAGCGCGGATGCAAGAAAATCATCGTCGGCTTAGGCGGATCGAGTACCAATGATGGCGGGTGTGGAGCAGCTTGTGCGATTGGTGTGCGCTTTTATGATGCTCAAGAACAGTCATTTGTTCCTACAGGAAAGTCTTTGATTGATATTGTAAGAATTGATTTAAGCGGCGTTGACTCAGATTTTCACGATGTCGAAATCATCACGATGTGCGATATCGATAATCCGATGTACGGCCTTAAAGGCGCAGCTCACATATTCTCACCCCAAAAAGGGGCAAATCATAATATGGTCTTAAAACTCGACGAAGGATTGCGTCATCTGGCAAACGTTATCAAAGACCAATTAAATTTGGATGTTTCAGTTATTGTCGGTGGTGGAGCTGCCGGTGCAATGGGTGCCGGTATGGTCGCGTTTTTTAACAGCCGCTTACAGATGGGGATTGAAACAATTCTGGATTTAGTTGATTTTGATCGATTGATCGAAGATGCAGATCTGATTTTCACAGGAGAAGGGAAAATCGATTCACAGTCGCTTCAAGGTAAAGTTCCGATTGGTGTGGCAAGACGTGCTAAAAAGGCGAACGTCGGAGTAATTGCTGTAGTTGGGACCATTGGCAATGATATTGAACCCGCGTATGATATGGGTATAACCGCTATTTTCAGTATAAATACTGAACCAGTACCATTTGAAATAGCTATACTGAAGTCAAAAGAAAACTTGTCACTGACAATGGAAAATATTATCCGAATGCTTAAGATAAAACCGTGAGAATAAATTGCGGTTTTTTTGAATAGAATAATCAGAATTTCAACCAAATAAACATATAATATGCAAAAACAGGACAAAAAGTCATAATCCGACAAATAGCGACATATCTAAAACTTATAGTTTACATAAATTATTTATTATGTATAATATATGTGTGTGGTTTATATGATTGCACAATCGTGTGTGGGGAGAGATAGAGATGGAAGCATCTCTTTTTTCTTGTTTATGAAGGAAAACTATCCGAAAAAATACGGCTTAAATAGTAGAATGTTTGCTTTTGTGTAAAAAAACACAATGTCAGTTATTTCTTATTGATAATGAATATGATCTATTGTATAATAATGACACTGTTATACGGAGATACTCATGAACAAAAAGGGATTTACACTGATTGAACTGATCATAGTGATGGCGATCATTTCGATTCTTTCTTATATCATATGGCCATCCATTTCTACAAGTATGCAAATCGGTCATAGTTCTGCGGACGAGTCTAATTTACAAGTTCTCAATTCTACGACAATGTTTTTACGCACGACCACCAAAGGGAATGATCCTTTTGAAGATCCTAACAAAAGTTCGGAAGAGCTAATGAGTTTATTAGTTAACAAAAAACTGTTACCCAATAAACTACAACCCTTGAAGGCAGGCAAGAAGTTTGCATGGTTTCGTGATGAAGGCAAATGGGATTACAGCGATGCTGCGTTTGATGATTCGGGTGATGATGACGATGATGTAGTGATAGTTGATCCACCAGTCGATGAAGAACCACCCATCGAAGAAGAACCACCGGTAAGCGGACCACAAGCATGGAAAAACGGAGTGGAGTATGAACTGGGAGATGAAGTTTTATTTAATGGCTCTCTTTATCAAGCTCGTAAAGACACAACATCGACTCCTGGAACTGTTAATGGCGATTGGCAAGAAATCACAGCTGAATTTCGTAATTTTAACTTGTATGCCACTGGAGATGAAGTAATATATGATGGCAGAAAGTTTATAGCACGAGGCACAACCTTTAATGAAATTCCCGGACAAGTTACTTCACCTTGGCAGGAAGTTACTGATCAGTGGCGAAATTTCAACGTTTATGAAAAAGGGGATGAAGTTATTTATAATGGGAAGAGGTACAGTGCCAAACAGAGGAGGAATGCGGGATCTGATACCGATCCTACAAGTCCTAAGTTTTGGCAAGTATCGAAGTAACCTGAAGCAGTCAATATGTGACTGCTTTTTTTGTGGATTACTCCAATTAATAATTGTTTCAGGTAAGAATTTTGTGAAAGTAAAGAATATTCATAAAATTTTATTTATATTGAATGATATATGCAAAAACATGTGAAAAAAATCGAATTATGTCGGATGATTCATCAGACAAGCGTTGTATGGGCATATAAAAAATGTTAGAATATACGTAAGCAGAAGCCTGTTTTTCAAAAAACATGAATACGAAAAATAAGCGATTCATTGAACTTTGAAGAATACTGCATGGCTTTTTTGAATTTTCTGGAATAGACGTTTATTCGCCTGCAACGATCGTTTGACAAAGAGGGATCGTACCATCATAGTGCAGACTCATTAAATCGTCCGATCAGTTGTAAATGAAACTAAATAGTATTAAATTCATTTAATTATCACTGATCATTACGGGGAAGGTAGGTCATGCGATCGAAGAAACAGGGAAAACGGTAACAAAGCAGTAGTTTTTCGGCAAGATTTTTTGTATTTAAAAAAAAAAGAAAAAAGGGAGGTAGTATGAGTAAAGTTAAAGTATCAGTCGCTAAGTGCGAACATCTCGAAGGAAATGCATCATTTATGGGTGGCAAATTCGTTCGTTATGATGCCGATGTAGAAAAAATCAAAAAGACCGTCGCAAAAGCAGTAGAGCTAGCGATCGGATCATGTGATGCCATCATCAAAGAAGGACAAACCGTATTAATCAAACCTAATTTGGCTTTCCAAGCTCCGGCAGAAAGTCATGCTGTTGTTGACCCTCGTGTTATTGAAGCGGTCGTAGCTTATTTTAAGGAAAATTCAAAAGCCAGTGAAGTTTGGGTCGGAGACAACCCATCATTGGGCCAACATGTCGGCCGTGCAAAACCAGCGTTTGCTGCTTCAGGAATGGAAGAAGCCGCTAAACGCGGTGGAGCAGACAAAGTCATTTATTTTGATGAAACCGATGTCGTTTTAGTTGATATTCCAGGTGCTAAAGTGTTTAAGAAAGCAGCTGTATTCAAACCGTTGTTAGATGCAGATGTTGTTATTAATTTGCCGAAAATGAAAGTTCACTTAGCTGGAACCGTAACCCTGGGTTTAAAGAACTGGAACGGAATCATTCCGAACTATCATCCGGATGCTCAACAACAAGGAGCTCACCGTATTGAACTCGGTCAAAAGATGGCTGATTTGTACAGAGTCAGAAAAGCTGATTTGACGATTTATGATGCTATCATCGGTATGGAAGGTCAAGGACCTCATGCGGGTACACCTATTGAAATGAATTTGATTTTGGCAGCTGAAGACACTGTTGCCGGTGATTCCGTTGCATCTGCAATCATGGGATTTGAACCAATGGAGATTCCGGCTGTTCGATGTGCGGGTACCGATGGTTTGGGCGAACTTGATTTGAATAAAATCGAAGTCGTCGGTGAAACGATTGCATCCGTTAAGAAGTTCTTTAAACGTCCAAATGGCGATCCAATTGGCATGTACAATGGTTTGACTTGCGCAATGCAACAAACCTGCCCGGGTTGCTATGTCAATGTCCGTGGAGCTTTGGATTCATTTGCCAATAGTGGTATCGTCATGAAAGACTTCTTGAAGGCAGCTGGTGAAGTAGTTGTAATTGCCGGTGGCGTTCCTGATTTTGATCCAAATGATGCTGTTGGTAAAAATGTGTTCGTCTGTGGAGATTGCTGGGAAAAATTTGAATCTGCTGACAATGTACGCAAAGCTGCAACACTTGCCAAATCTGTTACCTATTATCCGGGATGTGCTCCGGTCTACATCTTTGCCCAACTCAATGGCGACTTACAAAAATTAGCCAAGGAAAGTGCAAAATAGTTTAGAATAACGTACAATCAACGAATCATTCGGTGAGGATGGCTGACTACAGTCATCCTCATCATTCGATTGTACTTCAATAAGGAGTTATTATGTCATCTGATATCCAAGTCATTGACCTTAAACATATGGACTACCGGCAGGCGTTTACCATTCAAGAAAAGATATATCAAGGGTGCGACGAAAAGCGTTATCCAGATACGATTATTTTTCAACAAAATGATCCGGTCATCACATTGGGTCGAAGCAGTGATGTGACCCATTTACTCAAAAGCGTAGAACAACTACAAAATCTCGGTATCCAGGTTGTGGTTGTTGACAGAGGTGGGGATATTACCTATCATGGACCCGGACAGTTGGTTATTTCCGTTTTGATACACATCCGAAATTACTCGATGAACGTTCATCAATACCTGCGCAATCTTGAAGAGGCGGTCATCCGTACGTTAGATTTCTATGGTATTCAAGGCAGGAGAATGGAAGGTAAAAGCGGGGTTTGGGTAGGAAATGAGAAAATCGCAGCTACAGGTATAGGTGTCACACATGGAATTACCCGACACGGAATTGCTATAAACATTGATCCGGATATGAAGCATTTTACGTATATCGTGCCTTGCGGGATTAGTGATGGAGGGGTGACTTCGTTTAAGAAGTTAGGTGTCGAAATCAAAGACATTAATGAAATTAAGAATCTGTTTATACAGGAGTTCAATAAGATTTTCAATACGGCAGTTGTTGCGCCAGTATGGAAGGAAGGAGATAATTCAAATGAAGTATGAAGTGAAAGTACCGCTATTTGCGGAAGGGGCTACCAAAATTAAAATTCAACAGTGGCTCTTTGAAGTCGGAGATCCAGTGAAAGCCGGAGATAATTTGGTCGAAGCCACAACAGATAAGATTTCAATAAATATTGAAGTGCCTAAAAGTGGGTTTTTAGTTGAGAAACTTGTTGAAGAAGATGAAACGGTATTGATCGATCAAGTGATTGCTATCATTTCCGATGAAAAGGCAGACTAATCATGGAAAAAATCCATGAGAGTCAAGTCATCATTATTACCGGAGCTGCTCAGGGAATCGGTTTGACCATTGCCAAATATCTTAGTGAGCGCGGAGCTATCATTGTTATAGCTGATATCAATGAGCAAGTAGCGAAAGAAGCGGCAGAAGTATTGCCAAATCAACTGGGATTGGCGGTTGTTTGTGATGTTACTTCTCAAGAATCGACAATTAATATGGTTGGTCATGTTATGGAAAAATTTGGACGAATCGATGTTTTGATTAATAATGCCGGATTTTTCCCGGTTAAACTGTTTTCAGAGATGAGTTATGCTGAATGGAATAAAGTTATCGATATCAATCTTAACGGAACATTTTTAGTGACTAAAGCGGTTTATCCAGTATTGGTGAAGCAAAAACATGGAAAAATCATCAACATGGCATCCGTTTCCGGTAGAGTTGGCGGAGTTGGTTTTACTCACTACTCAGCATCGAAAGCCGCAGTCATCGGTTTGACAAAAGCCTTAGCTAAAGAAGCTGGCTCATTGGGAATTACGGTCAACGCGGTCGCACCGGGTGTCATTGAAACAGAAACAACTAGAAACGTTTTCCCGGGATTCGCTTTAAAAGAGTACACGAAAAGCGTGCCTTTAGGCCGTTTGGGAACTGAAGCAGATTTACAAGGCGTCGTATCTTTCTTATGTACTTCCGGCAGTGATTATATGACCGGACAAGTATTGACCGTCGATGGCGGTTATACCATGATTTAGACTTCATGAAAATAGCTTATTTTGACTGTAGTCGTGGGATTAGTGGTAATCGGGTCATTGGTTCTTTGCTTGATGCACATGTGCCAATCGAATACTTCCAATCCATCATTCAACAGTTGCTACCAACTGAAAACTTTAAAGTCGATCATCAGCTTATTCGATTTGATCAGCAAACCGTTACTTTTTTCGATGTGATTTTACCGGACTATGATCCACAATTGACTTTTGATCAACTTCCGAAACGAAATCTTTTTGATATTATTGATTTAATTAATAACAGTGATCTTGATGATTTCGTAAAATCGAAAAGCATTGAAATCTTTAAGAGATTAGGAAATGCGGAAGCTGATGCTCATGGTTGTGCCATAGAGGAAATCGATTTCCATGAAACTGGAGCTATCGATACGATTATCGATATTGTATGTTCAGTTTCAGGATTGCACTATTTAGGTATTCAAAAAGTGAAATCTTCACCGTTGAATGTAGGTTTTGGAACGATTAACTACCGCTTTGGGAAATTACTGATTCCTGCTCCAGCGACGCAAAGACTAATAAAGGATATACCATATTACAGTAACGAAGTTTCCGGAGAGTTAGTGACTCCTACCGGAGCAGCCATCATCATGACATTAGCCGAAGATTTCGGACATTTGCCACCCATGACGATTAAAAACGTAGGTTTTGGTTTAGGGAAGAAGGAACATACGTCAAAAGATTGCTTGAAAATATATATCGGACATTCGGCAGATAAAGAATAACGGACACGAAAGGGCAACTATGCACAAAAGCACAATAAAACAAATTACCTTAGCCGGATTATTTATTGCCATCGGACTTATTTTGCCTATGGCATTCCACGTTTTAGGACCAGGCACAACATTTCTGCCTATGCACATACCGGTCTTGATTGCCGGTTTCTCCTTGGGATTACCCATGGCCATTTTGGTGGGAGTTCTTACACCTGTATTAAGTTCACTTTTGACCGGTATGCCACTGATATTCCCGGTATTACCGTTTATGGTACTAGAATTAGGGACCTATGCTGCAGGTACATCGCTTTTATACCGTACCTTTAAATGGAATGTTTATGTTTCACTGATTGTAACCATGATTCTAGGACGAATCATGGCTATGGCCGCTGTATGGGCTTTAGTTAATTACACGACTGCGAAACTGCCAAATCCATTTATTTTTATAACAGGTGCTGTCACAGTGGGTATCCCGGGTATTGTCATTCAATTGTTACTGATTCCACCAATCGTTATCCTATTAAGAAAACGCAATCTCATATAAAAAAATGACGGGAATACCGTCATTTCAATTGCTATTTCTTTGCCATCAGTACGGAAATTTTGTCAAGCAGTAACAGATATCCCTGTTGTGCATCATCTACATCGATTACGGTTTGTTCCATTGGGCACAGACCGTTTTTTTCATTATTCTTGATGTAAACAACCGTCCTGTCGTAACTGAAATCAATGTTTTGACTGGACAAATATTGTAAGGCGGTTTCGCTCATCACCGGCGTGTAGAGAGACTTGATTTTTGAAACGATCATCAGCATTGCCGCTGCTTTTCCAACTACTTTATCAACCACAACAGCGTCTTCAAGCAACTCCGGATTTTCCCGAAGCCATTTGATCCAAGGCCGGATGCCCTTAAGATTGGATGTCAGCACTTGATCGCCTTTACTAACGACACAAACGATGTCATCCTTATTCAATAATGATTTCATTTCCTCAATATTCATGTGTTCCCTCAGTGTTCTTTAACTATCATTATAAAAGATATCCATACGATGGTCAATCTACGAAACAGTAAACTACTTAACATGATCATCCCATTTTTTTACGATCAATGATACATTATGACCGCCAAATCCCAGATTGTTACACATGGCATATCGGATAGCGGATTTTCGAGCTGTCTTAATGATATCGAGATCGCACAGAGGATCCTGATTTACAAGATTGATTGTCGGAGGTAGCCAACCAGTCAGCAAAGCCTTAATGCAAAAAATGGTTTCAACCGCTCCGCAAGCTCCTAAAAGATGTCCGATATGTGATTTGGTAGAAGAGACGGGTACTTTAACTGAATGAAAAACCTTATTGATTGCGATGGCTTCTGTCTTATCGTTAAGCGGAGTTGAAGTGCCATGGGCATTAATATAACCGATATCTACACTCGATATTCTCGCTTCTTGAAGAGCTATGTTCATGGCTTTAACGATTCCCGAACCATCTTCACTAGGTGCTGTCATATGGTAAGCATCACAAGCACTGCCATAACCGACGATTTCAGCATATATTTCAGCTTTACGGTTAAGTGCGTGTTCAAGTTCTTCGACAATCAATGCTCCGGCACCTTCACCCATAACAAAACCCGAACGATCTTTATCAAAAGGTATACTCGCTCTGTTTTTATCAGTACTTTCATTAAGTGCTCGCATCGCCATAAACCCACCGACTCCCAGAGGTGTAATCGATGCTTCACTGGCACCGGCAATTATGATGTCTTGTTGTCCATATTTAATACGATGGAAAGCCTCTCCAATCGAACTTGTTCCGGCAGCACATCCGGTTACCACACAAGAACACTCACCCAAGGCCTGATGATCGATTGCGACCATACCTGCCGCCAGATTGACTAGAGTCATGGGGATAAAAAAAGGAGATACTCGACTGACACCTTTGACAATCATGCTTTCCATGGCTTTTTCAAAAGAGCCGATACCGCCAATACCGGTCGACATGATAACACCGAATTGATCTTTATTGATGGTATCCAAATTCAAGAGTGAATGTTGAACAGCGATTTTTGAAGCTATCCGAGCAAATTGGGTATAGCGATCATTGAATTTCAGTTCCCTTGGACTGAAAAAATCATCCATATTTAAGTCTTTGACTTCAGCTGCTAACTTGACCTTATATTGGGATGTGTCGAAAATCGAGATAGGCTCAATAGCGCAGTCTCCTTGAAGAATCCGTTCAAAAACCTGATCCACTTCATGACCTAAGGGTGTTACCAATCCCAACCCCGTAATTACAACTCTGCGCATAATATTCCTCCTTATTCGATCGTTCCGATTTGACGGAATTTTTGGTAGCGGTGTTCTAATAACTCATCTGCTGACATTGCCAGAAATTTATCCAAATAGATTTGAATCTCGTCTTTACATTGTGCCGCAACCTTATGTAAATCCATGTGCGAACCGATCAACGATTCTTCAATTACAGCATCCGCAATTCCTTGTTCAAACAAATCAGCGGATGTGAGTTTGATGATTTCTGCGGCTAAGGGTGCTTTACTTTCATCTTTCCATAAGATACTAGCGAAACCTTCTGGGGATAGTACGGAGTATATCGCATTCTCCAGCATGATGATAGCATCCGCGACACTTAATGCTAATGCACCGCCACTGCCACCCTCAGAAATAACCAGGGCTATAATGGGGATGCGAAGGGAAGAGAACAATTGCAAACATTGAGCGATGGCCGTGGCCTGTCCGCGTTGTTCAGCTTGCAATCCCGGATAAGCGCCGGGTGTATCAATCAACGTTATAATCGGACGATTGAATTTCTCCGCTTGTTTTGCTAAGCGCATCGCTTTGCGATAACCCTCAGGATGCATCATTCCAAAATTGGTCTTAATGTTTTCTTGGGCATTTCGTCCCTTGCTTTGTGCTAAAATAGTTACCGGTCTTCCTTGGAAATAACCAATTCCAGAAATCAAGGCCGGATCATCGCCAAAAGCGCGATCACCTTTGATTTCAATGAATCCATCAATTAACAGTGGCAGAAAATCAATAGCTTTGGGACGGCTGGGATGTCTTGCTAAAGCAACCCGATCCCATGCATTGACCAACGGCCGATTCGGTAATTTTTCACTCATAGGGTTGCCTCCGATGGATACTAAGAATATCGTTGATTGTTTGTTTTAAATTTCTTCGATCGATGATCATATCGAGAAAACCATGATCGAGTAAATACTCAGCCGTTTGAAATTCTGCCGGTAGAGTTTCTTTGATGGTTTTTTCAATCACACGCTTACCCGCAAAGCCAATCAGTGCTTTCGGCTCACTGATCAATATATCAGCTAGCATTGCAAAACTGGCGGTAACACCGCCGGTAGTCGGGTCAGTAAAGAGGGAAATATAAAGTCCGCCCGCTTTATCGAAACGGTGTAGGGCAGCTGCCGTTTTGGCCATTTGCATCAGTGAGATTATACCTTCTTGCATACGAGCACCCCCGGAAGCTGAGACGATGATCAACGGACAACACATAGCTGTAGCAGTTTCAATCAATCGAGTGATTTTATCACCGACCACATGTCCCATGCTTCCCATCATGAAGGAAGCATCCAAAACACCGATGCACACCGTATGACCCAGAAGTTTACCAAAACCGCAAATCACGGCTTCATTAAGCCCGGTGGATGTCATCGCAATGTTAAGTTTCTCTTCATATCCTAAAAAAGCATTAAATACAACGCTTTTGGCATGTGAATCAATCTCAACGAAAGTCTGTGAGTCGATCAAATCCACGATGCGCTTAGAAGCACTTCGCCTAAAGTGAAATCCACAGTATTCACAGACGTTTTGATGGTCGTTTAACTGTTTGGCAGAAAGTGATTGTTGACATTGCGGGCATAGGGATGAACTTTCATAAGTTAAGTTTTGAGATTTTTCACTAAGTTTAGATTGCCAATGCACGTTTGCACTACCGAATAATCCGTTGGTATAGTTGCCTTTTTCAAAGCCTTCGTAATTAAGAAAGAAACGCAAAAATCCAAGATTGGTTGAGATTCCTTCAATGAATGTCTGATTAACTGCTTCACGAATATTAAGAAGAGCTTTCTCACGCGTTTGACCCCAGGCGATGACCTTTGCTATCAAAGAATCGTAATGCATGGGTACAGAATATCCTTCAAAAAGGGCGGTATCAATTCGTACGTTCTCAATTTTCGGAAAGTTGACTTTGGTAATGATCCCTGAGGATGGCAAAAAAGTATTTCGATCATCCTGAGCATTGATCCTACACTCGATTGCATAACCGTGGACTTGTACATCCTCTTGTTTGAATGATAAAGGAACATTGGAAGCCGAAAGGATTTGTTGCTCAACGATATCGACCTTCGTAATCATTTCGGTAGTGGGATGCTCAACCTGTATTCGTGGATTGATTTCCATAAAGTATACACGATCATTTCTATCAACTAGAAACTCAACTGTACCTACATTGTCAAAGTTGATGTGTTGGGCGATTGCCAGTGCATAATCAAGTACTTTTCGATGGATCATAGGATCAATCGAAGAGAAAGGAGCTTCCTCCAAGAATTTCTGATAGTTATTTTGAAGGGAGCAGTTACGACTTGATAAGTGAATAATATTTTTATGTTTATCGGCCAGTATCTGCACTTCGATATGCCGGTTTTCTGGGACGTATTGCTCTAAATAAAGCGAATTGAAACCTTGCGACTTTAGTCGCTTTAGTTCCATAGTAAGTTGAGTTGTATCATTTATGATTTGGATTCCCCGACCGCCCCCACCGATCGTCGGTTTAAGCATGAGTGGATAACCAAGAGTAGAAGCACTTTCTAGTGCTTCATCTACGGAGTTGATTACATTGAAATCACCAGCAATGATTGGGATTGAAAGAGATTGTACAATTTCTTTAAGTAAATGTTTTTGATTGATGCGATGAAGAACACTAGAACTTGGTCCGATAAAAATCAAACCGCAGGACTCTACTTTTTTGGCAAACTCAGCACTTTCACTAAGGAAACCGTATCCTGGGTGTATGGCATCGCAATGAGTGAGGTAAGCTGCTTCACACAGATGATCGATATTCATATAGCTAAGTGTTGCTGCAGCTGGTCCTATGCACACCGATTCATCTGCAAGTTGTACGGCAAGCGATTCTTTGTCGCACAACGAATAGGCAACGACTGTTTGAATGTTCATTTTTTTACACGTCAAAAGGATGCGCAGAGCAATTTCTCCTCGGTTGGCAATCAAGCATTTCTTAATCATCACAACTGATTAAAATGATGGGTTGATGATACTCGACCATACATCCATCCTCAATTTCAATTTTAGTAATGACACCATCTAACGGTGATCGGATTTCGTTGAACACCTTCATTGTTTCAATGATACAAACGACCTCATCCTTTTTGACATGTTTGCCAAGAGTTATCAAAGGCTCTGACTCATGGGTCATTTTGATATAAAATGTTCCTACCAGGGGAGAGTGAATCCAATGTGATTCACTTGATGAAAATCGCTCATTTGTACTTTTTTGTGAACTCAAAAAGTTGTCCGATCCTATCGGTTTTTGCATACTGATTTTCATTTTTCCTTTAGTGACTTCAAGGTGTTCGAGCGATGATCGCTCAAAAGCTTTGATAATTTGTCTGATTTTTTTAGTTCTCACAAAACCCCCTGACAAATAGATTAGCTATTTGCTTTTGATTCAACAGTACAAACGACATCATTAAATGTCTTTAGCTTTTCAAGTTCTCTGGTGTGAATTTGAATGTCAAACTCACCTTCAAGGTCAAGAATGAGTTCTAATGTAGTCAATGAATCTAACATCAAATCTTCTTTTAATCTGGAATCCAAAGTCAGACGATCTTTACTTATCTGCGTAACTTCGCTAAATACCTGCCTGATTCTTTCAATCATTTTGTCCTCCTTTGTGACGATGTTCATTATGTAAATCAGGGTATGCCTGACTTTTCGCTTTATGAAAGATTTCTTACGTTCATTGTAGCCTTTTTGCAATTTCATTTCAATGACTCATAAGATAATGGCGGATATTGACGCACAGATTAAAAAATTCATCAAAGAATTGTGGTATGTGTGTTATGATAGGGGCGAAAAATTGTTTTTATGAACAGAGGAGGTGAGTGTTGTGCGCAAATGGTTGATATGGATAACGGCAATCGTCGGATCAATATTGATAACGTCATTTTTCCATACGCCTTTGTTAGAACTATTCTCACTCTCTCAAGTGAATCTACTAAAATTATCAAAGACAACATGTGATTCCTTGGTAACTTCTGACATTCATGAATCATGTCTTATCGTAGGTGAATACCCCGAAAGTATACATGAAGGAGAAACATTTTATGTGACAATTAGCGATCCAAGGGGCAATAATGTTACTGGTGGTGTTACTTTTATCAGTTCAATACCGGAAGTGGCATCTGTTAATGTCAACGGACAAGTAAAAGCAATATCTGTTGGTATTTCAACGATTATAATCGAACATACTTCGGGATTTAGTGCAAGCTTTGAATTGACGGTTGAACCGAAAATTCCGGTTATCATACATGATGTCAAAATAACCTTGTTAAACACTCGAAAAACAATCACACAAGGTGAACGTTTTTCGATTAGTGTCAAGATAACTCCTAGTAGTTCATATTCCGTAGTATATTCATCATCAGATTCAATAATTGCCACTATCGATAAAAACGGCTTGATCAGAGCGCTTTTGCCAGGTAAAGTGACGATCAAGGCAACGGTTGAAGAAGAATCGGCGTCCTTTGTTTTGGAAGTATTGAAGAAAAACGAGTTGATTAAACTTCAATCGTTAAGTATCGATTCAACCTCAACGACGATGGAGGTTTCCACGACGCAGTCATTAATAATTAAGAAAACTCCAACGGATGCCTATGAGCCAATCGAGTTTGAAAGTAGCAACCCTTCGGTGTTAACTGTTTCAGCTTCTGGAAAAGTAACAGCTATAGGCGTTGGATCTGCTACTGTAACTGCCCGAAATTCGTCAAATACAATTACAGATTCTGTTACCATACTTGTTGTCAGTTCTTTGGAAATCGAAAGGTTCATTCGGGAAGTTTTGAAACTGACCAATCAGGAAAGAGTGAATGCCGGATTGCCGGTTCTTACCTATAGTAATGTGCTTGAAAAAGGCGCAATGATCCGTGCTGAGGAAATTATTCAAAGCTTTTCTCACACCCGACCGGATGGATCTAAGTTTTATACAGTATTTGATGACACTTATGCCTTTAAATCTATGGGAGAAAATCTGGCTGCTGGATTCACTTCAGCGTCATCGGTTGTAAGTGGTTGGATGAATTCCGAAGGTCATCGAGCGAATATTCTTAAAGAAGGTTTTTCACAAATTGGGATTGGGATCAAAAAAGATAAAGATGGTCGTATTTACTGGGTACAGATCTTTGCGGATTCAAAATAGAGAATGCTAAATAAAGATAAAGAGAATAAATTGAGAAATTTGACTCAAGAACTTGTTTCGATTGGTTCGATCGTTAACAGCGAAGGGGAAAGAGTCATGGCCGATAAAATCATGCAGATTTTGTCGGTTTTTGATGTCTTCAAAACGAATCCTGAGTATTTACGGATTTGTCCGGTTAAGGATGATATGCTTGGACGATACTCCATTTTGGCATTGGTTAAGCGGCCGGATGTATCGAAAACGGTTTTAGGAATTGGTCATTTTGATACGGTTGCGATTGAAGATTATGGTGAACTAAAACCTTACGCGCTCAATCCTTTGGGGTTGAAGGATGAAATAAAGAAAATCACGGACGATCCGGAAATTCTAAGTGATCTTGATGATCAAGATTATTTGTTTGGTCGAGGTACACTTGACATGAAGAGTGGAATTGCTGTTTGGTTGACGCTGATTAGTGAATGGTCTTTACAAAATTCTGGTAAGAATTTATTGGTTTGTTTTGTGTGCGATGAAGAAGGTAATTCCAAGGGAATGATCGATGCAATCCCACATATTCGACAAATGGCTTTGGATTTTCATTTGGATATACAAGCAGCAATCGATACGGATTATACATCACCTCAATTTCGTGGTGATCATCGCCGATTCTTGTATGGAGGTACCATTGGGAAAATCCTTGTTCAATATTTGTGTATCGGTAAAGAAGCACATGCCGGAGATCCATATGCCGGTATAGATGCCAATCAGTTGGTCAGTGCTTTAATTGAAGAAATCAATATGAATCCTGAATATTGTGATAGCAATTCGCTTGATGTTACTGTGCCACCCATTACGCTATCTATAAAAGATGACAAACAACAATATTCCGTACAAACCGCCAAAACGGCTTCGGTGGCATTTAATGTCACAACCATCGGCCGTAGCATTGAACAATGGGAGAAATTGTTTATTATTGCTGGGCAAAAAGCAATGAAAAATGTGATTGATAAGCTCAATAATAGTTATAGGGAGTATTGTCAACAAAAGGGCAGGGATTATGCGCCGTTGCTCTGGAAGGTCAGCGTGAATGCGTTTCAAGAGAACAGTGAGATAAATCTGACGTTTGAGGTCAATGAGGACGAGCGTGACTTCTCCTTACGATGGGTTAAACAACAGTACTTAAGTGATCCCACCCCTCAGCTCGTACTTTTCTTATCGATGCCTTATTATCCGCACCACACTCTTGATATGAAAAATCCAATACATAAAGAGTTTGTTTCTGATATTCAACAATGTGCACCAGGATACACCTATTTACCGTATTATCCCTATATTTCTGATTTGAGTTTTATAAGTCGTGCAAACCCAGTGGATGTTTCAGCGACTCGACGTTTAATTCCCGGATATGACAAACTAAATAGAGTTGATTGGTCAGCGATGGAATCGTTTAACATACCGATGATGAACATCGGACCTTGGGGAAAAGATGCGCATAAATTTACTGAAAGGGTCTATGTCCCATCGATTTATTCGGTATATGATATTCTGTGGGCCTATTTATTGATGTGATTTATTTGTGTTGATAAAATTTGTGAAAATTTCGACTTTATTTATATCATAACAATGATAAAATAGACTTGGCAGGTGAAATTTATGTTTCCAAACATTCTAAGCAACATCGTCGTTAACATCGCCATATTGATGATCATCGGATATTTGATGCCACGTGCATCCTTTTTCCGAAAGACTATTTTTGAGCATCAGATGCGAACAGGAGAGAAAGTACTATTGGGATTGATTTTCGGTTCGATTGGTATTTTGGCAACGTATACCGGAATTCGGATCAATGGCGCTATCGTAAACACCCGAGTTATCGGTGTTATCGCAGGTGGTTTTCTGGGTGGTCCGATCGTCGGAACGGTTGCCGGATTGTTCGCCGGATTGCATCGTTATGCTATTGATGTCAATGGTTTTACCGGTTTGGCATGTGCTGTATCGACCATTACCGAAGGATTGATTGGCGGGTTTATGTACACACGTGTCCGTTCAAGCCGAAATAAATATCGAATAATTTTCGCAACGACCTTTATGGCTGAAATCATTCAGATGATTATCATCTTACTGATTGCCCGTCCATTTGCCGATGCGGTTGAACTTGTGCGAATCATTTCATTGCCGATGATCATTTTAAATTCAGTTGGAGTCGTTGTATTTCTTGAAAGTATGTACTCTGTTCAACGTTCATTGGATCAACATTCTGCTGTACATATGAAATTGGCTTTTGACTTAGCTCAGATGTGCCTGCCTTACTTACGTAAAGGTATGCATCACATGGAGAGTATGGCTGAAAGTGCTAGAATTATTTATAAAAATATTGATGCAACGGCTGTTTTAATTACAAACAATGAGAAAGTACTGGCGAATGCCGGTGAGAATATTGAAGATTTACCTCAGTTTCCCGTTATTTTTCATTATGAATTTCAGAAGTGTATGATCAAAAAGAAGACAATTATATTAAACGAAGAAGATTTACGTAAATATCAGATGAATCAAACGTTTAAACGGATTTTAATTGCTCCGTTAATGCGTAGTGATCAAGTAATCGGGACATTGGCGATTTGTGATAAAAAGTTTAAAGAGAAATTGGAAGCTGATCGTGAGTTTATCAATGGTTTGAGCAGTCTTTTTTCCTCGCAGTTGGAACTTTCAGAGATTGACAATCAGAAGAAACTTTTGGAAAAAGCTGAATTGCGTGCATTGCAGTATCAAATCAATCCGCACTTTTTGTTTAATGCATTAAATACGATCAGTGCTTACTGTCGGGAAAATCCTGATCGTGCCCGCACGTTACTGTTAGCTTTGTCTTCATATTTTAGAAATACGTTATCTACGCATAAGGAGATGGTTGATATCCACGAAGAAATCGAGCATGTCCTATCTTATTTGGAAATCGAGAAAGCGCGTTTTGAGGATCGTTTGCAAGTCAACATTGATGTCAGTCCTGATTTGCACTTTATGGTTCCCAATTTTATCATTCAGCCGTTGATTGAAAATGCGATCAAACATGGAATGAAGAGTCCGTTGTTAGTGGTGGATGTTAGAATCGAGGAGAGAAAAGAGGGTTTGTCCATTACGATCAATGATAACGGTGGGGGAATTCAAAAGCACATCGTAGAAAAACTTTATAATGGGAATCATGATAAAGATAAAATCGGTTTGGCCAACACGCATCATCGATTGAAAAGTATTTATCCCAATAATGCGGGATTATTGATTGAAAGCAAACCAGCTTTAGGAACGCGTATTTCCATGCTTATTCCGCGGGCAGGGGTTTGATATGCGAATTTTAGTTGTAGATGATGAGCGTATCGCTCGTAGTGAACTTAAGTTTTTGCTTAAGGAAGCGCAGCCTGATATTCAAATCTTAGAGGCTGACAGCGTCGAAAGTGCTTTGGGATTATTGGATAATGTTTCGATTGATGGTGCTTTTTTGGATATGCAACTGCCCGATGGAACGGGGTTAGATATCGGTAAGCACATTGTAGATAATATGGAAGGGTGCATACCTATCGCATTTTCTACGGCTTACGAGCATTATGCTATCGATGCCTTTAGTGTTAGTGCGATTGATTATGTAATGAAACCTTTTCGCAAGGTTGAAGTGTTGCGTGCTTTGGGACGTATGACTAAAAAACAACCGCTTGCACCATTGGCGATGGGTCCAAATGAGAAACTGACTGTGAGCAGCCATGATAAAGTCATCGTGCTCAACATTCCGGATATTTGTTATATCACTCCTGTAGAGCGACATTCGGTGGTCTATACCAAGCGAGGGGAGTTCACCACTCATCAGAGTTTGGATGTGTTGGAAGAACGACTTAAAAACTATGGATTTATGCGGGTACAGCGCAGCTATATCGTTAATCTGAACATGATTAATGAGATCGTTCCCTGGTTTAACAATACAGTTGGAATCAAATTAAGTGGATTTAACAATCAGGTAATTCCAGTGAGCCGACAAAAGGTAAGTCAACTAAAATCTATCTTCGAATTTTAAAACGGGATTTACGCATTTCATCCCGTTTTTTTTACATTTCGGACAAATGTAAGCGTTATCAGACAATCAAAATATATAATTAGATTGTCCAAATCAAAAGGAGGATAATTATGATTACATTTTTTGCTGCACTAGCCTTATTATTGGTTGGCTTCCTCACTTACGGTGTGCTTGTTGAAAAAGTATTCCGTCCAGATGATCGTCCGACTCCGGCAGCTGAATTAGCGGATGGTGTTGACTTTGTTCCGATGAAGACTTGGAGAATCTTCTTGGTTCAATTACTGAACATCGCTGGTTTAGGTCCGATCTTCGGCGCAATCGCCGGTGCATTATGGGGACCGGTCGTCTTCTTGTGGATCGTCTTCGGAACGATTTTCGCCGGAGCTGTCCATGACTTCTTAGCAGGTATGATTTCCATCCGTCACAAAGGCGCAAGTATTTCGGAAATCGTTGGCATCTACCTGGGACCGCAAATGAAGTTTATCATGCGTATCTTCTCGGTTGTCTTGTTGGTTTTAGTTGGTACCGTCTTTATGACTGGTCCGGCTGGCTTATTGGCAAGATTGACTCCTGACTTTATGACTCGCAATGTTTGGTTGATCATTGTGTTAGTCTACTACTTCTTGGCTACAATTCTTCCGATCGATAAGTTAATTGGGCGTATTTACCCGCTTTTCGGCGCTGCATTAATTATCATGGCTGTAGGTATTGGTGGTGGTATCATTTTCACAGGTGTCCCGATGGCAGAATTGACATTTGCAAACTTGCATCCGAGTAATCTTCCGATTTGGCCGTTGATGTTTATTACGGTGGCTTGCGGAGCTATCTCTGGATTCCATGCAACCCAATCCCCAATGATGGCACGTTGCTTAACTTCCGAAAAACATGGTCGTAGCGTATTCTACGGTGCGATGGTTGCGGAAGGTGTAATCGCATTGGTATGGGCTGCTGCTGGTGTAGCATTCTATCAATCGACCGGTGGTCTTGCTATTGCTTTAAAAGAATATGGTGGAGCAGCCGGTGTTGTTTATGATATTTCATTTAAGTTATTAGGACCTGTCGGTGGTGTCTTGGCGATGATCGGTGTTATTGCATGTCCGATTACTTCCGGCGATACTGCTTTCCGTTCCGCTCGCTTAACGCTTGCTGATTGGTTCGGTTTTGAACAAAAATCAAAAACAAAACGTTTATTAGTTGCTGTTCCGTTGTTATCTATTGGCGGTATGTTGACATTAATCGACTTCAACATCATTTGGCGTTACTTTGCTTGGTCCAATCAAACATTAGCAATGATCGCTTTGTGGGCTGGCGCAATGTATTTAGTTAAGCAAAAATCCAATTTCTGGATCGCAGCTGTTCCGGCAACCTTTATGAGTGCTGTAACCTTTACGTATATTTTACAAGCTCCTGAAGGACTCAAATTACCTGTTACGATTTCATATCCAGGTGGCTTGATCTTCGCAGCAGTATGCTTAGGCTTGTTCTTATTCAAAGCTGGCGTCATCGGCGGTAAAGCTCCTGTCGCTATCAACGAGTAATTTCGTCAAAACTTAATACCACAGGAAAGGTTGGCGACAACCTTTCTTTTTTAACAGAAGGAGAATGATTATGGCAACGTTGGATGAAATAAAGATTTCTGCAAAAAACAATATGAGCATATGTAAAATGTGTAAAACGTGTAACGGTGAAACGTGTCGCGGTTGGACACCGGGTCCCGGTGGAAAGGGTAGTGGCTCATCCTTTGTGCGAAATGTCGCGATGCTTAAACAAGTGACACTCAATATGAAGGTACTGCGTGAAGATACCGAAGTTGACAGTTGCTTTGATTTCTTTGGGACTGAGTTAAGTGCACCAATCATGGCAGCACCGATTGCCAATGTCAAAATCAATTACGGTTCATCTGTGGATGAAATGTCATATCTGAATGCTTTGGGGTATGGTTGTAAACAAGCGGGTCTGTTTGCGTTTTTGGGAGATGGGGCAAATCGAGAGGCATTCGAAATGCCGCTAAATCTTCATAAAGAACTGTCCGAACATACAGTTATGACGATAAAACCATGGCTGCTTGAGCAAGTGTTTGAGAAAATTAGTGAAGTCAAAACATGTTCACCGAAAGCTATCGCTATGGATGTCGATGCGGCCGGACTTATATTGCTTAAACAAATGGGGGTCCCGGTGGCATATAAAACCGTGGAGGATCTTAAAAAGATCAAAGAATTTGCCAATGTGCCTTTTATTGTCAAGGGGGTTATGACAATCGATGATGCAAAAGTGGCGATAGATGCCGGTGCAGCTGCTATTGTGGTATCCAATCATGGTGGAAGAGTGCTTGATGATTGTGAATCAACCATCGAAGTACTTGAAGAAATCAGTTCGTTTGTTAACAAACGACTTAAAGTTTATGTGGATGGGGGCTTCCGCAGTGGGGCGGATGTGTTTAAGGCTTTGGCATTGGGGGCAGATGCAGTATTGATAGGTCGTCCGTTTAGCCATATGGCGATTGGTGGACTTCAGGAAGGCGTTGCCTTGTATGCCAATAAGATGATCAATGATTTCAAGGAGTGTATGCGGATGACCGGTTGTATCACGTTAGCTGATATCCGGCGCAACTGTGTTAATATTCATTTCTAAACGACTTGCCAAGCGAGGATACTCTCATCGCTTGGTTTTTTATTTATGAAACTTAAACATGAAATCTCGTATCTTATAGATTTTCTATTCCGTAAATAGATGTTTGTGATATTATATACTGAGTAAATCGAAGGTGATCGTATGTTTCAAACGAAAAGACCGGAATCGGGTCTTGGCGAGATTTTTTCAGTTTTAGGTTTCTATTTTATAACCATTATGTTTTTGGAAGTATTTTTAAAACGAAATACACTTTTTACTATTCAACTTTCCGAAATGGTTTTTACATTATTATTTTCCGTTGCCTTTGCTGCTTTTTTAACGCTGTGTACGGCATTTTTTGGTAAGATGCAACGCTGGATTATGGGCCTTTTCATTGTACTGATTTGTATTTTCTATGGCACCCAACTGTTCTACTTTAGTTTCTTTAAAACGTTTTACACTGTGTATTCGATGCTTCATGGAACGCAAGTCGGTGAATTCTATCGAGAAATCGTTGCCGTGCTTATTGGACATTATCTTTGGTTACCGGTATTGCTATCTCCGGTAATCGTTTTTTTGATCATCAAAAATAAAATGCCTGCGCTTATTATAAAAAGAGAGCTAATTTTACTATTAATCAGTTTCGTATTTTTCTTTCATGTTGTAGGTCTTTTGATGATTAACTTTGGGTCCAAGGATAACGGCTCTGCCTATGATGCTTATTATTATCATGAATATCCCATCGATTCCATTCGTCAACTCGGATTACTTACGAGCATTCGGATTGATGTCAAGCGCATGATCATTGATGTCTTGCCTTTTTTAGACAATATGGAAAGAGACCCGGGGGTAATTGTTGATCCTAACGATTCGAAAGATCCAAAAGATGAGGTTGAATACAATGTCTTGAAGCTCGATTGGAAGCAGCTGATTGAAATGGCTAATAATGATACGCTCAAAGATATGCATTCCTATTTTTCCAATGTTCGTCCGACCAATAAGAACAAGATGACCGGTATTTATGAAGGTTATAACTTAATTTTGATCACAGCCGAAGGATTCTCGCACTATGCCGTAAGAGAAGATACTACTCCGACGTTATACCACATGGCCAACAATGGTTATGTGTTTAATAATTTTTACAATCCGGTTTGGGGCGTCAGTACTTCCGATGGTGAATTTGTGGCGACCACCGGACTGATTCCCAAGGCAGGTGTATGGAGTCTTCCTGTTTCGGGGGAGAACTATATGCCTTATGCGATGGGTAATCACTTACGTCCTTTAGGATATAAGACCATGGCTTTTCACAACCATACCTACAACTATTACAAACGTGATATTTCTCATCCTAACTTAGGATATGACTATTATGGCATTGGTAAAGGGTTAACCATGGATGATCGTTGGCCGCGCTCGGATTTACAAATGATGGAAATTACGGTTGATCGATACATTGACATTCAACCGTTTCATACGTATTACATGACGGTGAGCGGACATCTGCTTTATACATTTACGGGAAATTCGATGGCAGCTAAGAATCGAAGCGTAGTTCAAAATCTTCCTTTTTCTAATAATGTTAAAGCCTATCTGGCGACTCAAGTCGAGTTTGATCGGTCGATGGAATACTTGTTAAGACGCTTGCGTGAGGCGGGTATTGCTGATAAGACGTTGATTGCGATCAGTGCCGACCATTATCCTTATGGTTTACAACCGGAAGAATTCAATGAATTGGCCGGATATACGATAGATTCTACTTTTGAACTGTATCGAAGTCAGTTTATTTTGTATGTGGATGATATGGAGAATCCCGTTGTCATTGACAAGCCGGTTTCTTCTCTTGATATCATTCCGACCATTGCTAATTTAATGGGATTGGAGTATGACTCAAGGCTATATATGGGGTTGGATATATTTTCAGACAATCAGCCGCTAGTTATATTTGTTGATCGCAGTTTTATTACGGAGAAGGGTCGATACAGTGCTAAGACTAAGACTTTTTATTGGAATGACGGATATAGTGAAGATGAAGAATATATAATGAATATGATTAAGTATGTTAATGCGAAGTTTTTCTACTCCGCGAAAATCTTAGAACAAGATTATTATCAGGTCGTACTTGGAAGCTGATTTGCAGGCGAAAGCCTGTTTTTTTTAATTTGCATAGTTTCGTGTGCAAAAATTAGTCTGACATAATATATTCTAATTTGTTAAAATGGTAAAAAGGGGGGATTCTCATGCAACATTGGATGCTAGACACCCGTTGTATAACAATGCTCAACTTATTACTCACACATCATGACTACGTTTCGATTGTTGAAGTAGCTAAGACACTGAACGTTTCCCGTCGCAGCATTTATTATGATTTGAATAAAATTAATGAATGGTTAGAAACACATCATATAGCATTCATCCAAGTCGAGCGCAGTAAAGGCCTGTTTTTGTCATCTTCTCAAAGGGAGAAAATTAGTGAATTGCTTAGCAGTGAAATCGAGCGTTCGTATTATTTCTTACAGCCTAAAGAGCGAACTCAATTGATTTTATGTTCACTGTTGGGACAATCCGAGCCTGTGTTTGTTGATTATTTTTGTCAGATTTGTGAAGTCAGTCGTAATACAGCGTTTAATGATTTAAAAACTGTTCGACAAAAGTTGAACAAATACGATTTAGAACTAATTTTTGAACCGCATAGCGGGTATCGCGTTGAAGGTTCGCTCATCATGCAAAGAGCTCTGTTTTTGTATTATTTTGATCCTATTATCCCACTGTTGCACAATCGTGCGATTCCAGGATTTAAGCTACTTAACTTCTATCAACCCGATCAAGTTGATCAGATTATGATACAGTTAAATAAGGTAGAGAATCGGCTTCAAACCAATTATGTAAGTGGCATGATTTTCTCGTTAAGCACCTTGATTAACAATATCATCAAGCGTAAGGAATCCATTGTTATCGATGAAGTCGATGCTGAGGAAATCTCGCAGTCTCAGGAATTTCAGTTGGTTAAGATTTATTTTCCGCAGTTGAACAGTAATGAACAGATATATCTGGCAATGCACTTGTTGGGTTCTCGTGTTCAGGTACCGACTAAAATCGAACAAACGGAAGACGTCATTGAGTTGGCTAGTCAGTTGGTAACGGATTTCGAACTTTTAGCGTGTATTAATTTTGATGATAAAGAACAACTGATTTCGATGATCGCACATCACTTGAAGATGTCAATTTATAGATATAAATACGGAATTCAAATTGGAAATCCATTAATGGCTGATATTCGCGCTAGTTATCCGGATTTGTTTGATCTGACAGTCAAAGCGGCGCGAGGAATCAAGAAAAAATTGGGATTACCGATTCCAGATGCGGAGATTGCTTACATAACGATGCATTTTGGCGGGTTTTTACCTCAGAAAAACATCAATGTAACCAGTCGAATTCTATTGGTGTGTCCAAACGGCATTTCAACCGCAAATATGTTGAAGGGAGAAGTGGAGTCTCTTCATCCCAACATAGAAGTTATCGGTATTGTTCCGGTAGAGGAAATTGAAAAGTATATTCCTACCATTGATTTCATCATTTCAACGGTGGATGTCAATACATCCGTACCAGTCATAAGAGTCAATCCTATTATTTCTGAGGAAGATAGATTGCGCATCTTATCCCGGGTGGTGAGAAGTAGTACAAACAAAGTGAAAAGCAATCAGATCACAATGGATAAAATCATAAAAATCGTAGGTCAGTATCTTAATGATGATCAGTTGGAGAGGGTAATTTTGGAACTTCAACCGATGTTTGCTTCGATTGAAAAAGGTGATTGGCGTAAGAATATGTCCATCAGACTAAGTAACGTGCTTTCACCATCGAGGATTCAAGTACTGAGCAGAGTCAAAGACTGGCGAAGTGCATTGACTATCGCATCTACACCTTTGATGGATGAAAAGGTAATAAATGAGAGCTATATAGACGCAATGATTGCCAATGTAGAATATTACGGTCCGTACATTGTTATTGCTCCGTATCTGGCTCTGGGTCATGCTTTGCCTAGTGATGGTGTCAATGCGTTGGGAGTTTCGGTTTTAAAGTTGGAAGAAGACGTATTCTTTGAGGATCGACCGGTTTCAGTGGTTATCATATTGGCACCAATTGACAAACGCAGTCATTTAGGAATCATGAAGGACATTATGGATTTGTTTAATGATGGACAGTTTGTTTCTGATTTGAGTGATTACAACGTGCCTCAACAAATTTACGAACTGATTGTGAATAGAAAGAAAGATGAAGAGGTAGCTGAGGATGTCGATTAAAGCATTGGTGATTGATATTGATGGTACGTTGATTGATAAGCGGACTCATCGATTGCCCGCCACAGCAGTTGCATCTATTAAATATCTACGTAAGTCTGATATAAAAGTTATTCTGGCGACGGGCAGGACGCATTATTCTATAGACAAGTCCTTGTTAGCAGCAATTAAACCGGATGCCATCGTTTCTATCAATGGTGCGGTTTGTCAAAAGTCTGATGGAACGTTAGTTTCAGAAGTGAAAATCGACAAAGACGTCGTATCACATTTTCTGAGTTGGGTCAATAATGAAAAGCTTGAGCATGCTTTTCATATGGATCACAAAACAGTCGTATATCAGGGTGATAAGTTAAAGAAGAAGTTAGTTCAGCTGATTGGTCATTCGAGCAGTGCGGTTGACAGTATTGATCAAAAGGAGCATTCTAATCATCCGGTGTATAACATGATCGTTTTAGATGCTCCATTGGATAAAGTAAAAGACTTTGTATCAAAACACTTGGCACTTCGCTTTGATGAATTTGATCCGAGTAGTTTTGATATTTTTAATAAGTCGGTCAATAAGTCGGTCGGTTGTGATGCGGCACTTAAAGAATTTAACATTTCTTGGAGTGAAGTGATGGCATTGGGTGATAATACTAATGATATTGAAATGTTGAGAAAAGCTAAAATTGCTTATGTAGTCAAAGGGGGGCATCCGGATATTTACAAATTGGGATTGCCGTTGACGGATGAACCGTTGAAAGACGGTTTGGCTAAAGCATTGGGTAAGGAAGGTTTGATACCTATGGAGAAAAGTCTGATGCTGTTGGATTCAGATGAAGTATTGGTGCGAATGAATGGGTCTCGTCTGAAGATTTCATCTCTGATCTCCATTGCCTTTGCGATTGCTTCGCTTAATGAGTGGATGATCAAAGGGTTTACATCGAATTTCGGTTTGTATGTTGCCTTATCACTGATTATGGCACTGATGGCTTATTTAGCTTATCGAAAGAAGAAGATGTTATAGTGCATTTTTGCACAAAGCAACGTGAAAACGTTGTTCTTCTGTTTTATGGACAATTCTTATAGGATATAGACAAGGGATTGTCCTCCATTAACAACTATGAAAGGGAGGAAGGCATGTGGAAGAAATGATTCAACAAAAGAATATTCGGATCATCGATGAGGTGGCTGACTGGAAAGAGGCTATTTCGCAGGCGGTATTGCCTTTGATTGAAAATGGTTATGTGGAAAGTCGTTATGTGGATAGTATCATCGAGAATACGGAGAAATATGGTCCGTATTACGTGATCGCCCCTAATATTGCTTTGCCTCATGCGCGTCCTGAACAAGGAGTATTGAAGAAACAATTAGGGATATTGCTGCTTCGCCATCCCATCAAATTCTCGCAAGACGGATTTGATGTTCGCTTACTGATCACATTGGCCGCATCCGATGGTGAGTCTCATCTTCAGACACTGGCTAAGTTGTCTGATATTCTGGGTGATGATGCGCTTATCGGTAAGATATTAGGCGCATCGAGTGCTGAGGAGATTTACCGGCTTTTCACTCTCGGGCATTAAGTACAAGGGGAAATTGTACGAAGTAACATAAGGAGGTAAATTGTTACATGGAATCTGTATTAGTGTTTATTCAGGATGTGTTATCCACTCCAGCATTGCTCATTGGTACAATGGCATTGATTGGCTTAGTTGCACAAGGTCGTCCGATTGAAGAAGTCATTAAAGGAACGTTGAAAACTATTCTTGGCTTTGTCATCATCGGTGCCGGTGCAGGAATCTTGGTTGGCGCTTTGAATTATTTCGGTGCACTGTTTAACTTTGCATTCGGCGTTCAAGGTGTTGTGCCTAACAATGAAGCTATCGTGTCTTTGGCTTTAAATGAGTATGCCCAAGCAACAGCATTGATTATGGCATTCGGTATGGTTGCCAATATCTTGCTTGCCCGTTTCTCGAAATGGAAATATATCTTCCTGACGGGTCACCACACTCTGTATATGGCTGCTTTGATTGCTGTTGTTTTATCAGTTGGTGGTTTAGAAGGCTGGCAATTAATCCTAGCTGGTTCCGCTCTATTAGGATTTACGATGGTATTCTTCCCAGCTTTGGCACAAAAAACCATGGTCAAGATTACCGGCGAAGAATCGATCGCGTTTGGTCACTTTGGTACTTTAGGTTATGTTTTCTCTGCTTGGTTGGGGTCGATTTTCGGTAAAGAATCGAAATCCACAGAAGAAATCAAATTCCCGAAACGCTTATCATTCTTACGCGATACTTCCGTAGCAATTTCATTGACCATGTTTATGTTCTTCGTTCTTGTTTCGGTGATTGCTTCCTTTAAAGAAGGTTTTGATCCGGCAATGACAACGGGTATCAACTGGTTCTTGTTCTCTGTTATCCAATCTCTAACATTTGCGGGCGGTGTTTATATCGTCTTGGCCGGTGTTCGTTTATTAATCGCTGAAATCGTTCCTGCCTTCAAGGGTATTTCGGAAAGAATCGTTCCGGATGCTAAGCCGGCATTGGATTGCCCAATCGTATTTCCATTTGCTGAAAATGCTGTTTTGATCGGTTTCTTGGTTTCTTTTGCTGGCGGTTTGGTCGGTTTAGGAATCTTGATCGCATTAAGCGGTACCTTAGCATTGCCTTTGATTCTTCCGGGTGTTATTCCTCACTTCTTCTGCGGCGCAACCGCTGGTGTATTTGGAAATGCTACCGGTGGTCGTAAAGGAGCAATCATTGGTGCATTTGGTCACGGTTTATTGATTACCTTCTTACCCGCACTCTTAATGCCGGTTCTTGGAACGTTGGGTTTTGCAAATACCACATTCTCCGATTCTGACTTTACAGCGGTCGGTATTGTTATGGGTAATGTTGCTAACTACATTCAAGGTTATGGTTTATTGGCTGTTTCGTTGTTGATTTTCGTAGCTCCAATCATATTAACTCTTGTACAACCAAAGAAAGCTTAGTTATAATAAGGTGAAGAGCTAATAGCTCTTCACCATCATTTATTTGATAAGGAGGTAGTCTGTGTCGATTAAGAAAATCATGTGTGCCTGCGGAAGTGGGCTGGGGTCTTCATTTCTGGTTGAAATGAATGTTAAAAAAGTATTGAAGAAATTTGGTGTTGAAGGTGTTGAAGTTGCACATGGTGCTGCGACCGATGTCTACAAAGGTGCAGCTGATGTATTTGTCTGCGGTAAGGATATGTATAATATTTTGTCCGCCTATGGTCCATGTGTGACCTTGACCAATATCATATCGATGGCTGAACTTGAAGAAAAATTAGGTGCATATCTTAAAGAAGTTGGTGTTATCTAAGGATAACACCTTTTCAAATAAACGGGAGGTATCGTATGTCAGAGAATTTAACACTGTTTTCGGCTCAAATTCGTTTGGAAACGTGCAAGATGCTTGCTCATCGCGGATTTGGTCATTTGGGTGGGGCACTATCCATCGTAGAGACATTGTCCGTTTTGTATGGTGAGAAGATGAACATAGATCCAAAGCGACCGAATTGGCAAGGAAGAGATTATTTCATATTGTCAAAAGGTCATGCCGGGCCATCTTACTATTCGACTTTAGCGTTAAAAGGGTATTTCCCTACAGATGTTTTATATACGTTGAATGAAAATGGCACGAATCTGCCATCGCATCCGGATCGTTTGAAGACGATTGGTGTCGATGCGACCACTGGATCTTTGGGCCAGGGGATATCATTGGCTGTTGGTATTGCTAAAGCTTTGAAACTGAATAAACAAAACAATAAAGTCTATTCGATCGTTGGTGATGGTGAATGCAATGAAGGTCAGGTATGGGAAGCCTTCCAGTTTGCGGCTCATCAGAAACTGGATAATTTACTTGTATTCATCGATGAAAACCGTAAACAGTTGGACGGTCTAACTTTGGATGTCAATAATCCTTTTGACTTGAGGGCAAAGATGGAAGCCTTTGGTTTCTATGCTCTACGCGTCAATGGAAGTAGTGAAAAAGCAATTTCTGAAGCAATCGATGATTGTTTTGCTCACCCGGGGCAGGCATTATGTATCGTTTTAGACACCGTCAAAGGTCAGGGAGTCGTGTATTTTGAGACACTGATAGATAATCATCACATTCGCTTTGCTTCTGAAAGTAAGGCTGAGCTGGATAAGGCGATTATTGAATTAGAAGCGTTTGTATCAAAAGGGGGTATCCGATAATGGCTATCGTATTTGCGAAAGAACAAAAACCGATTGAAATGCGGGCAGTTTATCAGAATTCACTTTTTGACATATTAAAGGACAATCCGCAAGTTGTGGTTATGGATGCGGATTTAGTTGGTGCTTCAGGTACGGCGAAAGTGTTTAAAGAATTTCCAGAACAGTGCATCAACATGGGTATCAGTGAGGCCAATATGATTGGTGCAGCTGCGGGGATGTCACTTTTAGGGAAAGTTCCGATCATTCACACCTTTGCACCATTTGCGACGCGACGTGTATATGATCAATTGTATTTGTCCGGAGCTTATCAAAAAGCAAATTTGCGGATTTATGGTTCCGATCCTGGTTTCACTTCGGGTCATAACGGCGGTACGCATACATCCGTGGAAGATTTGGCTTTGATGCGGGCGATGCCTACCTCAACCGTACTGGCTCCTGCCGATGCAACGCAGTTTGCCTGGCTGCTAAAGGAAACATCTAAGTTATATGGCATTTTCTATATCCGTGCCAGCCGTAAAGGATTAATGGATGTTTATGATCCTTCATCTACGTTTGAAATTGGTAAAGGGGTGGTTCTTTCAGAAGGCAAGGATGTCGTGATTCTTGCAATCGGGGAGATGATTGCGGAAGCATTGAACGCGAAGGAAGAGCTTGAGAAAGTTGGCATGAGTGTTGCGGTAGTTGATATGTTTACAGTCAAACCGATTGACACGGATTTGGTTAAAAGGATGATTGAAGGGAAGAAAGTAATTATCACGGCGGAGAATCATTCGAAAATAGGCGGGTTGGGAAGTGCGGTTGCGGAAATCATGGCAGAAGAGGGAAGTGGAGTGCCGCTGCGCCGGGTGGCGATCAATGATCGTTTCGGCGAAGTCGGATTGCCGGACTACCTTCAAAAGATTTATGGATTAACCGCAAGCGATATTATCAGTGCTGTTAAAGAAGTGCTTAATCGATAAGAGATGGAAACATCTCTTTCTTTATGTAAATAAGTAATATATTACATAAATGTGTTGACATTCATAATTGAATGTAATATATTACCTATTGAAAGAGGTGCACTATGAAACGATTTCCTAACGTTCCCGATCGCGAATATGCCTTCGGAATAATATTCAATGTAGCAAACCTTTGTCAGTCGGTGCTTGATCAACATTTAGCACCCTATGACATCACCACAAAGCAGTGGTATTTGTCCGTAATCGTCAATGCACTGTTTACATCACCTCCGCAAATTTCTGATGTGGCAAAAGTGATGAATACAAGTCATCAGAACGTAAAAGTGATCGCGGAAAAACTTGAGAAAAAGGGGCATTTGCGTTTCCTGCCGGATGAGTCTGATCAGCGCAAAGTACGTCTGAAAATGACAGAGCAAAGCATTGCGTTTTGGCAAAATCTCACTCCGCAAAGTGAGGCTGCTATGAATCGCATTTTTGAAGGTATACCACCTCAACAGCTCAGCATGTTTTGTGAGACATTAACAATCATGCTCGACAATCTTGATCAAATGAAGGAGAACGGAAAATGAAAAATGTTTTTAAAATCGTATCATGGGTATTTCTGGGTGTATTGGTCATTGGATTTGGATTTATGCTTTTCTTAGGTAAGGATCTAGAGTCCGCAACCAACATTTCAGTCGCACCTGTTGATCTAAGTACGTTTGCGGATGGTGATTATGAAGGTCACTATAACCACGGACGTTTCAGTAATACGGCCGTGGTTACGATAAAGGACCAAAAAATCGTGAATATTGAATTTACGAAGAAAGTTGAATTCGATTGGCCGGAAGTTCGTATTGCACTTATTAATTCCGTGTTAGAGAAGCAGAATATCGATATTGATACGATTACGGAAGCAACCGCAACTTCAAAGGCGTATTTAAAATCAATTGAGGATGCCCTACACCCATGAAAACCGCAATAATCTATGCAACTACCTATGGCAGTACAAGAAAAATCGCGGAAACTATTCAAAAAAGTATTCCTGGTTCATCCATTTTCGATGTGAAGAAGGATAAGGTGGATATCTCCTTGTTTGATGTTGTAATCTTGGGTTCCAGTATCTATATCGGTCAAATTGATAGGCAATTAAAAACTTTTGTGAAAACACATGGTGAAGCGTTAAAAAGCAAAAAACTAGGTATCTATTTCTGTTGTGGATTTGAAGAAAACTTGCAGACATATTTGGATGCCAATTTTGATAAAGAGTTGGTTGAAGGAGCTATTGTGATGACGATGGGTGGAGAAATGGATGTTAGTAGAATGAGTTTTGCCCATAAGATGATTATGCGTATGGTACAAAAATCGGAGCAAGGGAAAAGCAGAGAAATAGTTCTATATCCTAAAAAAAACCGAAGAATTTGTAAAGCAAATGTTCAGTCAGACGGAATAACCTCCGTCTTTTTTGTGCTATAATATTTAAAGTGAGGTAAATTATGGAACAAATAAAAGATATTCCGTTACGCAGTGAAATACGATTGGAGGACACTTGGAATCTAGTACCAATCTACGCTGATGATTTCGCTTGGGAAGCGGATTTTATTGATGTTGATGCTCGTGCACCTAAAGCCAGTGACTTTCAAGGTCGTTTGGGTGAGAGTGCTCAAGTATTGTTGGATGCCATCAAATTTCAAGAAGACGTTTTTTATAAGGTCGGCTTGCTTTATGTGTATGCCCACCTGAATTTTGATACCGATACCACCAACTCCCACTATCAAGCGATGTTTAGTCGGATCGAAAGTCTTTATGCAAAGACCAGTGCTTCCTTTTCGTTTTTCCGTTCGGAACTTATGGAAATTGAAGAAGCGAAGATTTGGGGTTTTGTTGACGAAAGAGAAGAACTGAAAATTTATAAGCATGAGTTTGAGCAAATGTTTGCTAAACGTGCTTATATTCTTTCTGATAAAGAAGAGCGTATTTTAGCAGAGGGCAGTGAGATTTTCTCTGCACCTTCAACAATATTTGGAATGCTTAACAATGCGGATTTAAAACTGCCGATGGTTAAGGGTGAAGATGGTGAAGATGCACAATTGTCCCAGGGACGTTATGTACTGTTTTTAGAGTCGCGCGTCCGTGAAGTTCGTCGTGGTGCATTTATGGGTATGTATCATACGTATCGTGATTTAAAGAACACATTTGCATCAACGTTAAGCAGTATGATTAAGTCACATAATTTCAATGCCCGTATCCGTGGGTATGAATCTGCGCGTCATTCAGCACTGTTTGCCAATGCGATCCCAGAATCTGTATATGACTCCCTAGTGGAAGCCGTGAATTCACGTTTGGACTTGATGCATCGTTATGTTGATTTACGTAAGAATGTACTCAAACTTGATGATATTGCGATGTATGATTTGTATACGCCTTTGGTTGAGGAAATCGATGTGAAGTTTACCTATGAAGATGCCAAGTCGCTGATTTTAGAAGGTTTAGCGGTCTTAGGTGAGGAATATCAGGCGATTTTAAAAGAAGCTTTCGAGTCACGTTGGATTGATGTCAACGAAAACAAGGGCAAGCGCAGCGGGGCTTACTCATCCGGAACTTATGGAACTTCGCCATATATCCTGATGAACTGGCAAGACAACATTGACAATGTATTTACCTTGGCTCACGAACTTGGTCACAGTGTACACAGTTATATGACACGAAAATATCAACCGTTTGTTTATGGTGATTATTCGATATTCTTGGCAGAAGTCGCATCGACGACCAATGAAATCTTATTGACGGATTTCATGTTGAACAAATTTGAAAATCCAAAAATCAAAGCGTATTTGATCAATCACTATTTGGACGGTTTCAAAGGCACAGTTTTCCGTCAGACACAATTTGCCCAATTTGAACATTTGATTCATCAGGCTCAACAAAACGGTACAGCGCTGACCGCCGATTTCTTTACGAAGAATTACTTTGAAATTAACAAAAAGTACTATGGCGAGCAAATGACGTACGATGAGGAGATCGGTTATGAATGGGCTCGCATTCCGCATTTCTACTATAATTACTATGTGTATCAGTATGCGACTGGTTTCTCAGCGGCTTCTGCGTTAAGTGCGAAGATCCTCAATGAAGGACCAGAGGCGATTGAAGCTTATTTGAATTATCTGAAATCGGGTAGCAGTGATGTACCGATTGAAGTATTGAAGAAGGCTGGAGTTGATATGACGAGCAATCAGGCAACCAAGGATGCCTTAGGGGTGTTTGAGGATCGATTGAAACAATTGGAAGAGATCTTGTTGAAATAGGCGCATTGCGCCTTTTCTTTTGTTGCAAAATCGTTTGAATTTTGATAAAGTAAAATTGGATACAGAATCCAAAGAGGATAGTATGACACAATTACTTCAAGAGCGTGAAAGTCGCGCAAGCCTTCAGAAACAAATCTGCCAAACATATTCATTGCCGTTGGTCGTAGTTAAGGCCAATATGCACGGTGAGGATAAGCGCAGTCTAATACAGACCATCGTGGCATGCGAAGGTTATTTCGAACTGAAAAAGTTGAACATCAGCCATCACCATTATACTTATACAGTTGAGGGACTAATTTTCTACTTAAGCATTGATTTACCAATTGAACAAATAAAGAGAATTTGTGTAGATATCGAAGAAAACCATCCGCTGGGAAGGTTGATGGATATCGATGTATTCAATAGTCATGGTCAGATTTTCAGAAGAAATCTGAACCTAGATCCCAGACAGTGTTTTATTTGCAATGAAGTTGCCCATATCTGTGTGCGCGAACAAACACATCCAATCTTAGATATTGAGAATTTCATTCTCGAAACTTTTAAGAAGCATTTACAAGCAGACGATATGCAAGTGCGCTGGCAAAGAATGATTCAAACCGCATTGATCGGAGAATTGATAAAACCGCTGGGATACGGTTGTGTAACGCTGAGTGATCAGGGCAGTCATAGTGATATGGATGCTTTGTTGTTTATCGAAAGTGCCCACACTGTCAGTATGGAAATCTCAAAAGCATTCATATTTTCCAAAGATTTTAAGCAGCTTCGTGAAGTTGGTAAAATCGCAGAGCAGAAAATGTTCGAAATGACCAATGGTATCAATACCCATAAAGGCGCAATCTTTCTGATGTTGTTGGTGATGGCGGGATTACAACATCCCGATCCAGTCAAACATATCTCAGGTTTGTGTGAGGATATACTCTCTGATTTTCAGGTAGATGATGGAAGTCATGGCATGCACTTACATAAACAATATGGAATTACTGGAATCCGTGGATTGGCGAAAGAGGGGTTTGAGGATCTGTTTACCCAAGGTTACCCATATTTTCAATTACATCCCATCGATGATACCTTTTTAAGGCTGATCCGTGAAAATCCGGATACGACGCTGATGTATCGAGGTGGACAATCGTTGTATAATGAGTGTAGAGAAAAAGCAAAACGGACTGAAAATTCTGTTGAGAGGATTAAATTTGACCGATGGATGAAAATTCAAGGTCTGAGTCCCGGTGGCAGTGCCGATATGTTAAGTGCTATCTTATTGATCGATTTATATTCGTGGATAATGGAGGAAACAAATGATGAACCGACCCACAAAGACCGGTATCGCCGGTACCTTGGAATCGAATGACTGTCAAGTCATCGTCGAACCTACAAAGGATGAAGGCCTAATCATCCAAATTGAAAGTGTCGTGAAGGCACGTTTTGGTAAGCAAATCGAAACGGCCGTCAGAGATACTTGTGAACAACTCAATCTTATCGGAGCTATCGTTTCTGTAAATGATAAAGGTGCGCTGGATTTTACAATCAAGGCACGCGTGGAAACGGCGGTGAAGCGCAGCTTATGAGTATCCGTTCCGCTCTTTTTGTGCCCGGAAATTCTGCGGCAATGGTATTAAGCTCGCCGATACTGGATGCTGATACGATTATTTTAGATTGTGAAGATGCGATTGCGATGTCTTCTAAGGACAGCGCATCTCTTTTAATAAAGCACACACTGATGCAATTGCCGCGACGTCAGAAGGAATTTTGGGTCCGGATCAATCCGTTGGGCAGTGATTTTTTTATGGATGATTTAAATAATATATTGCCATCACTTCCTGATGCCTTGTTGATACCGAAGGCGGATGGCGATGATTGGGGTGAAATCATTGCTTCAATTGAGAAAGTCGAAAACAAATTTAAACTGAAACCAATTTCTCTGATCGCACTCATCGAAAGTGCCAAAGGGGTACTGACGTGTGAGAAGCTTGCTCATCATCCGCGCACGAAGGGGTTTTTGTTAGGTGGTGAAGACTTTGCTTCGGATATGGGTATTGCGCGTCGTGAAGATAATCGCGAATTACTCTTTGCGCGATATCAGGTCGTGACCTGGGCGAAGGCGTTTAAATTGCTCTGCTTGGATACGCCATACACCGACATCGACAATCTCGAAGGATTCAAGTTAGACTGTGAATTTTCAGCGTCCATCGGCTTTGATGGTAAGGCATGCATTCATCCGCTTCAAGCAGAAGTGGCCAATGAAGTGTATTCGGTCAGTGAAACACAAATCACGTGGGCGAAAGAAGTTTTGGAAGAAACCAAAAGACAAAGTCTAGGTGTGTTTTCTTTTAAGGGAAAAATGATTGATCGACCGGTTATTCTGCGGGCAGAGCAGACGATTGAAAAAGCGAAGAAATGGGGGTTGTTGCGATGAAGTATGAACCGAAATTACCCTATCAATATATAGAGAGTTATGAGCCGAGAATATATCAAGAAAAGAAAACTTCACGAGTGAATCATATCGTAAAGAAAGTTGAATCGTTGGATGAACTTTTTGATCGAATTGGGTTGCAGGATGGAATGACGATATCTTTTCACCATCACTTGCGCAACGGTGATGCGGTGATGAATCTGATTTTGGATGAAATCATCAAAAGAAAACTCAAAGATATCACCGTGGCCGCATCTTCAGTGTTTCCCATCCATACATCCCTAGCCAAAGCAATTGAACTTGGTGTTGTTACGCAGGTAGTGAGTGCTTATATGTCCGGTGCTGTGGCGGATGTGGTCAGTGAGGGCAAGTGTCTTTATCCCTGTGTCATGCAGACTCATGGAGGAAGGGCGTTGAGCATTGAATCCGGAAAACTGAAGATCGATGTGGCATTTATTGCTGCTCCAGCGCTGGATGAATCCGGCAATATCAGCGGACGTCAGGGGAAGGCAGCGTGTGGATCGTTGGGCTATGCGATTGCGGATGCCCATTATGCGAGTACAGTAGTAGCAATCACCGATACGATTGAACCGTTGTTTCATATCGATATCGCAAGAGAATGTGTGGATGTAATGCTTCAAGTGGACTCCATCGGTGATCCCCGGGGGATTGTTTCCGGTACCACGCGCATTACCAAGGATCCAGTTGGATTGGCGATTGCCAAGCGCACCATTGAACTGATGGATGCGGTGGGATATATCAAAGATGGATTGAGCTTTCAAACGGGTGCTGGTGGGATTTCGTTAGCAGTTGCGGCTCAGTTGCATCTAAAGTTAAGACAAAATAATATCAAAGGATCCTTCGCTTCCGGGGGCATTACCGGTTATCTGGTCGATATGTTTGAGGAAGGTCTGTTTGAGAAGTTATACGATGTGCAGTGTTTTGATTTGTCTGCGGTTGCGTCCATTGTGAAGAATGCGAATCATCAGGCTATCAGTGCATCCCAATATGGTAATCCTTTCAATCCAAAGAACATGGTCGATCAATTGGATGTGGTGATTCTTGGCGCATCAGAAATCGATTTGAATTTTAATGTCAACGTGACAACCGGATTTGATCATCGGATATTGGGTGGTTCCGGCGGACATGCGGATACGGCGTATGGCAGTAAATTTGCGATCATCGTTTCTAAATTGGTGAGTTCGCGGATTTCGGTGGTGGTCGATCGGGTGACGACGATTACAACACCGGGCGAAACAGTGGATGCCTTAGTTACGGATTATGGCATTGCCCTTCATCCGCGTCATCGTGAATTAATTGAGCAATTGAAAAAAACCACACGGCTACCGGTGGTTTCGATGAAGGAATTGTTGGATACGGCTAATGAGTTATGCGGTGTACCGCAAACTATGTTGCCAAAAGATAAAATTGTGGCACTGATGGAGTATCGGGATTTAAGTGTGATTGATGTGATCCGTCAGAGTGAGATTCCGTTGTAAAGTTTTTCGAAGTGTTCAATGATGGCATCATGAGTTGAGGCAATGTGTTCACTGACCAGTTCAATGATTTTGATTTCGTCTTTAGCAATCATCGCATCAAGCAGATTCTTATGATCATCAATCGAACGTTGCATCGCTTCAGAAAAGTAGAGCAAAGACAACGAGGTAATCCCGCGCCATAAGTAAGCACATGTCGATTGTAAGGCCGCATTATCGGCCAACCGCCATATTTCACGGTGGAATTCGTCGTTGAGTTTGCTGTAGCGTTGGCGATCGATAGCCTCATCCAAGGTTTCACTTTGGCTCAAAATGTTTCGCAAGGTCGAGTAATCCGAAGTTTTACGTGTAGCTTGTAAGGTGGTTTCTGTTTCAATAAGTATACGTGTATCAAAGTGGTCGGTTAAGGTTTTCTTGGACATACCCAACACCAAGACACGTTTGTTGGGAAGGATGGAAATGAATCCTTCGGCCTCGAGCATTAGAAAGGCTTCGCGAATCGGCATGCGCGATACCTGATATCTTGTCGCAATGGTTTCCTGGCGAATTTGTTCGCCGATGGCCAATTGACCGGTAAAAATTTCGTGT
>CAKMJZ010000034.1 GCA_927435855.1 uncultured Erysipelotrichaceae bacterium | reverse complement strand
CAAAATACCTGACCTTCTGTTTCCAAATCAAGACATCTTAGGAAATACGTTGTATATCAAAGGCATGCCGTTTACGGTCGTGGGTATCGTTGAGGAACGAGGTACCAATTTTAGCGGTGACAACGATATGATGATTTATATTCCAATTGATTATACACGTACGATGTTCCCGTTGGGTGGACGGTTTAAAACTTATTATATTACGGCCGAGTCAGAAGAGAACATTGATCTGACGATGAGTCGTGTGACTTCATACTTATCTAGTTATTTACCATCTTCCAATCAGTATCGTATTTTCTCTCAGTCACAAATCTTAGGGGTGCTTGATACACTGATGGCACTGTTAACAACCTTGTTGTCAGGGATCGCATCGATTTCATTGATTGTCGGAGGAATCGGCATTATGAATATTATGCTGGTTACAGTACGTGAGCGAACCCGAGAAATCGGTATACGAAAAGCGTTGGGTGCACGCCGCCAACAAATCTTAATTCAATTCTTAATTGAAGCAGTCATTATTACAACGTTGGGTGGAATCATCGGTCTGACCGTCAGTTATATCGGAGCACAGATCATTACATCCATCACAGACTTCAATGTCGTATTGGGTTGGGATTCTGTGTTGTTATCGTTAGTCTTCTCGATTACCATTGGCGTGATCTTCGGGATTTATCCGGCGATGCAAGCCAGCAAGCTTGAACCGGTCGAAGCACTGCGTTTTGAATAAAATAAAGGAGAATCCAGTGATTCTCCTTTTCTTTTAACTGATTTCGTCAAATCTGATGCGTGCGACCATCTCAGTTGCTTTGATTGTTATCAATGTCAGGACCAACATGATCAGAAATGTAGCCGGTGCAAAAATGCGGTAATCAAACGTGAAGGTAAGAGCTAGCCATACCAGCAGATACGACAATCCAAAGGATGGCAACATCGTAAAGAGGAAGTTGATATTCTGTTTGACAGCGGCCTGTTCGGTTTCCCAAACCAGTTTGGGATGGATGACATCGATGATGATCGATAAGTAATTGATAAACAGAGATGCTAAGATAGCCATGATCGTAAAGATTGTCAGGATGTACCAAGGGGCATTTAAGAAGTAAGCAGCAGGTACAATCGTAATTACTAATGCAATCATTGAAAGTAAAAAGCCACTCAAACTCTTGGCATGCAACTGGTCCATGATTTCCATCGGAATCATCTTCATGAAATAAACATGTTGACCTTCACGTGAAATTGCGGTGGCACTGACCATGTTCATGCTTCCCATGACCAATCCAAAGGCTACGCCGAAGGCAGATGATAAGGATATCGCAAGTACATTATCCCATGGTATCGTAAGAATCATGGCGAATATATCTTCTTCCTCAGGGAATGCGGCGGTCATAATGATGAATAAAACGGGCAAAAGAACGTTGACCGATACACAATTCATCAGATAGATCGGTGTTCTAAACAATAAACGCAGTTCCTTTAATAAATAGGTAACGATTGCTTTTTTGAGAGCGAGTCGAATTTGAAAAATCTTTACTTGAGAGCTGACGTCGAGAAGATGAGGTTTCATTGACTCCAATTACACCTCTGAAGTATAAGATTTGTGATAATAATAGGAAACCAGCCAGAATTGCGGCTGTAATGGCTAGGGATAGCAGCAGCTGGACAACATTACCGTTTACAACAGCATTGATAGCAAAGGGGATATTGGGGATGAAGGACTGAAACAATGCTATCATCGAATTGTTTCCTTCAATAAGCATATTGAGCAAATCACCTTCGGTAAATGTTGCCAAACCGGCTAATGCGTAATTGAGCCACAAGGCAAATACTAAGGCGATACCACCGGATAGCATGTTGAAGAAGTCGCGATTTTTTGCAAAGGGAATCAGCCACATGATGAGCATGATGATCAGTCCGGCTAAGATGAGCGGGACGATTGGAAGTATCAGAAATACAATGATAACAAATACATAGAAAATCAAATCTGGCGATACGGCTCGGGCATATCCTGAAATGACTGGGACAAAGAATATTGCCAGTGTCAAATATTCATAAATCAGTGTGACCGCAAATTTTGATAAAATGATATCGACCGGTTTTAAAGGTAATGCTAATAAGGTTTCTATGTCTTTGGAAAAGTAGAATACGGCTGGAATAAGGAATATTCCAAAAAAGAAGATCATAAGTGCCAGTGCATTAAAAAGCAGGGCAACGATGACTCCGGTTTGTTGATAGGGGGCGAGCAGTGCAACTGCATCAATCGTAAGAAAGTGAAGCCAGGCTAATGTCGGTAAAAAAGCTACAATCATTAGTAAAGCAAAACCATAGAGCAGAATCTTTGAAGATTTTTTGCGTTTGCCTTGGTCAACCATGTTAAACGTGTTTTTTAGCATTGCCAAGACCAATGATTTTAGCTTACGCATTCTTGGTGACCTCTAGGAAAATCTCTTCCAGCGACATATCTTGACTAAAATCTTTCTTAAGTTCTTCCAATGTTCCAAAGAATGCGATCTGACCTTTTTTTATGATTGCCACTTTGTGACACAGCTTTTCAGCGACTTCCAAGACATGGGTTGAAAAGAATACTGTCTTGCCTTGTTGAGCGACTTTGCGCATCATTTCCTTAAGAGCGAATGCGGATTGCGGATCTAAGCCGGTGAGGGGTTCATCCAATATCCAAATTTTCGGATCATGAACCAATACGCCCATAACGACGATTTTTTGGCGCATTCCATGTGAATATGACAAAATCTTATCGTTTAAAGCATGGTCCATTTCAAAAAGTTTGGCCAGCTCTGTGATTCGTTCGCGTCGCGACTCGGAATCTACTTCATAAATATCTGCCATCAGATTTAGATATTCAAGACCTTTTAAACGTAGGAAAATATCCGGATTATCCGGAACAAATCCGAATTGCTTTTTTGCCATGATAGCATCTTTGCGGATGTCATAGCCATTTAACGAAATATTACCGGTATCCGAATTTAGGATTCCAGTAATCATTTTAAGTGTCGTGGTTTTTCCGGCACCGTTGGGACCGATAAAACCGACGATTTGCCCATCTTCAATAGTCAAAGAGATATTATCAACTGCTTTAACCTTGCCATTATAGACTTTTGTTACGTTTTGAATGTTGATCATGTTTTTTTCTCCTGTTACATTGTTAATATTATTACAAAACTACCCGATAAACAAGATTGTGAAGATTCCGATAAAAACACAATAATACGCAAAATAGTGGAGTTTACGTTTCACCAGAATAATTTTGAATAATCTGATGGAGTAAAACGTTACCACACCACTAACAACCATGGCGATCATATAGGGGATAAACAAAGATCCAAATTCAGGGTTTGCTAACATGTCGGGAATGCCTCCAAGGATGACAACTATTGCGATCGGAATAAACATTAAAAAGGCAAATCGCATCGATGTATCTACGTCATATCCTTGAATAAGAGATGCCGCATTGGTCGAGCCGCTACGCGATACACCGGGCAATAGCGCGACGGCTTGAGCCAATCCAGTTAGAAGAGCATTTTTGAATCCGAATTCTTTGGGTGATTTTTTGGGTTGAATCCGAGATGCTATGAATAGTATCAATGCGGTATATAACAGAAACCCTCCGGCGATTTTGGGAGAATTCAAGGAGGCTTCTATGGTGTCTTTGAATATAAGACCTATGATACCAGCTGGAATAGTCGCTACAATCAGTTTCAATCCGTAAAGAAAATAAGGTTGCTTTTGTTTGGTCGGTTTGATGAAATATCCCAATCCTAAAACAACCAGATCTTTGATGTCTTTGTAAAAGTAGACGATAATTGCGATAAGTGATCCGGCATGTAATAAAATCTCTAATGTCGCATCGGTTGTCTGTAAGCCAAACAGACTTTTCGCAATGACTAAATGACCGGAAGATGATACCGGAATCGGTTCAGTGATACCCTGAATAATGGCCAGGATAATAAAAATAAATAGTTTTTCCATAGTTATTTCTTGAAGATTTCCAGTCCGACTTTATGTTGAACTTTCTTCAGCTTTCTAGAAGCGATGGCTTGTGCTTTCAATTTGCCTTCAAAAAGTGTTTTTTCCAATAGATCGGTCGATACGATCTTGTGATATCGAGCTTGAATCGGCTCGAGTAATTCGATTATGGCATCTGCAACGACTTTCTTAAAATCACCGTAATTAAGATTTTCGACGGTTGGCAAAATCTGTTCGATAGACGTATTTTTACATGATGCCAGGATTTGAAGAAGATTGGCGATTCCTGGTTGTTCTTTTGGATCAAAGGCAACTTTACCAAATGAATCCGTTACAGCTGAACCTACTTTTTTTCTTATCACGGTTGGTTCATCCAACATATAAATAACACCTTTATCCTGATGATCAGATTTGTTCATTTTCTTGGCAGGATCGCTTAATGACATGATTCTTGCGCCTACTTTGGGAATCAGTGGTTCGGGAATTTTAAAGGTGGGGGAATAGCGATTATTAAAGCGCTCAGCGATGTCTCTGGCGATTTCAACGTGTTGTTTCTGATCTTCGCCGACCGGAACATAATCTGGATCATAAACCAAGATATCGGCGGCCATTAAAGTCGGATACGTATAAAACCCCACAGTCAAAGCATTCTCGCCTTTGGCCGTTTTGTCTTTGTATTGAGTCATCCGGTTCATCTCGCCTAGATAGCTGTTACACGCCAGAATAAATCCGAGTTGAGCGTGTTCCATGACATCGGACTGTAAAAAGATGATTGAGCGCTGTGGATCAAGTCCGGAAGCAAGATAAAGAGCAACCGCATCTTTAAGATACTGACGCAGCTCTTTGGGGTCTTGATACACGGTGATGCAATGAAGATTGGCGATAAAAACGATCATTTCATATTCGTCTTGATAATTAACAAAATTGCGAAGTGCGCCTAGGTAATTTCCTAGTGTCAATTCTCCGCTTGGCTTTATGCCGCTTAACATTCGTTTCATAATGTTCCTCCTGAGAAATAAAAAAAGCGCCCCATGTAGGGACGCTTGTCTGCGCGGTACCACCCAACTTACTCATAAGAGTCGCTTGTGTGGGATAACGGTGAACGCCGGTGGACGACTGATGCCATCCACAACTCCAAAAGCCCAATTCATATCGCAGCTAGTGACAAATTTCCACCGACATTGTCTCTCTTTAAGCAAGGATTGCGACATTACTTCCTTTTTTCTTAGTTGATGCTTTTATTTAAGCACTTTTCTTCGGTTTAATCAATAGTCCAGCACCGATTCCTACCAAAGAAATAATAAAATATACGTTAAATTTAGGAGCACTCAGACCGCCGTAGATAACGATCGCTGCACCTAACACGGCCAAGATCGGAATGATGTAGCCATTAAGTACTGACAAACCATCAACTTTAGCTTTTTTTATGACTCCAATATAAAGCATGACATAGAATACATAGGTCAATACGATTGGCAATCCGTCAATCTCCAACCCTTGAAACATCGACAGGCCGTATTGAACAACGCCTGAGGTACTTAAGAAGTGTAAGAACAACCAGACAAGGCTGATAAAGAATGTTAAAAGTGCAGAAGCCAGAGGGATATCGAATTTCTTGTTGACGACAGCCAGTTTTGCAGAGAAGGGTACTTCTTCACGAAGTGCCAGTGCATATGGCAGGCGGATGAAACCGAGGATCAATCCGTTAAACGTTCCCAAAATTGAGATTACTACAAATACGTAAATGATTTTAGGACCCCATGCCCCAAAGAACATCGTTGCTGCTTCTCCAACAGCCGCATTGCCTAATTCCATAACGACATCGGCACCTAACACTGAGGTTAAGCCGATAGTATAGGCCAAGTAGACAAACATGATTAGAATTGGCGCAAATGTCAGTGCCAATGGCAGATTACGTTTGGGATTTTTGATTTCGTGTGCAACCGAAGGAGCGACTAGCCAGCCATCATAGGCAAAGGCGATGGAAATTAGTGCGACAAACAAACCGCTCATCGTACCGCCTCGTGAAGCTGCCTGAACAGCTACGATTGGATTTCCCAATACCAAACCAAACAATGCAAGTACGACTAATGCCGATACTTTGGCAATTAAAGCGAATGACTGGAATTTTCCAGCTGCCTTTGTAGCAAAGCTGTTGAAGATGAAGAATACGACCATTAAGCCCACGGTCAGAACCCATGAGAATAAGGTAAATTCTCCTGATGAGAATGGTCCGGGCGCACCAAATAACACCAAGATGTAGCTTGCGGCTACCCATGCGATGATGGCGACAAGCGCCGGATAATAAAACACGATTTGAAACCAACCAGCTAAGTAACCTAAGGTTTTACCCCAAGCCATTTCGCTATAGGTAATAATTCCGCCAACTGTATCTTCCTTTTTGGCATACTGAGCGATTGTCAATCCGCCAAAAATGATACCGATGGCTCCTAGTATCCAGCCCAAGGAGCTGAGTAAAACATTGCCTTCAACCGCACGTAATATGTCGTCGGTTTTGAAGAAAATGCCAGATCCGATGACGATGCCCGCAATCATCGCAACTGTGGTCAAAAGACCAAACTTCCGTTGTTGTTGTGAATCCATGTGTTTCTCCCTTTTGAAATTGTTTTCATAATGTGAAAACTTAATGAAAATAATATAATGTAACCGCTATTATTGTCAAGTAGTATCTTTTATTATTTTAACTTATCGTTTATAATAAGATGACAAGGAGGATTTAACGAATGATCGTTGTATACACATCTCCTGGCTGTGCTTCCTGCCGTAAAGTAAAACAGTGGCTTAAAGATCGTGAATTGAAATTCATCGAAAAAAATATATTTACTACCTTACTTAATGAGAGTGAAATCAAGCATTTACTGATGCGCTCTGAAAACGGTACGGAAGATATTATCTCGAAACGTTCAAAAGTCATACAAGAACTGAAAATCGATTTAGATGAATTGTCCATGAGTGCTTTGGTCAAGTTTATCCAAAACAACCCTTCGGTACTAAAACGTCCGATTATTCTGAATGAACGGAGTTTCTTAGTCGGTTACGACGAAGAAGAAATCGGTGCATTCGTTCCGCCGGAATTACGCAATATCGCTAAGGTGAATTGCGGTCCGAGCTGTCCGAATTTCTGCACGTGCGGAGAAGTCCGTCAAGAGAATTGAGCTATGATGTTTCATAGCTTTTTTTTATTATGCTATAATAGATTCGTTGAGGTGAAATATGAAGATTTTAGTCGGATTATCCGGTGGTGTCGATTCGGCAGTCGCCGCTTATATACTTAAAGGGCAAGGTCATGATGTGACCTGTGCTTTTATGCGCAATTGGGATGCTTATGCCAATAATGATATTCTTGGAAATCCTACGCAAGGACTGGATGACATTTGTCCACAGGAAGAAGACTACCTCGATGCGAAGAAGGTAGCAGATAAACTCGGACTGCCTTTGTTGCGGGTCGATTTTGTCAAAGAGTACTGGGATGATGTGTTTTCGGTATTTTTAGAAGAAACGAAGAAAGGACGCACGCCCAATCCCGATATCTTATGTAACCGTCATATCAAATTTAATGCTTTCTTCAAGTATGCTAAGTCTTTGGGATTTGATTGGGTTGCAACGGGTCATTATGCCCGTGTTTTACATCACAAAGATAAAGACGCAATTATGCTCAAAGGATTAGATGCCAATAAAGATCAAACCTACTTTTTGGTTCAGGTTCCGCAGGATGCTTTAAATCATACCTTGTTTCCGGTGGGAGAGTTGACCAAAGCCGAAGTCCGAAAAATCGCTCTTGAATTGGATTTATCCGTAGCTCAAAAGAAAGATTCGACCGGCATCTGCTTTATCGGTGAACGTCACTTTCGCGAATTCTTGCATAATTACATTCCTAAAACACCGGGAAAGATTGTCGATATAGATACAGAAAAAATTGTTGGAGAACATCATGGAGTCATGTTTTATACCTTGGGACAACGCAAGGGCATGGGTATTGGCGGAGTGGAAGGTCCTTGGTTTGTGGTTCATAAGGATTTGGATAGCAATACGCTTTATGTTGCCGCAAAAGAAGACAATGACTGGCTGAAAACGGATGAATGCCGGGTCTCAAGGATCAATTGGTTTGGTCCGCTTCCAACAGAGGAATTATCGTGCAACGCGAAATTTCGCTATCGCCAAAAAGATCATCCGGTGACCATTCGATTTGAGAGTAATTTGGTGATTGTACAATATGCTTATCCGATAGCTTCTGTCACACCCGGACAAGAAGCGGTGTTTTATTTAGGGGATGTTTGTTTAGGTGGAGGTGTCATCGAAGAGACATTTAAAAATGGATTGTCGATGTCAGAGCGTTTATCAAGGGGGAAACTATGATTAGAAGAAATCCACGATTAGATCAAAACTTACCAATGATGCATACACGTGTGTTTGCACTTATTTCGAATTACTTGCTTGGTTATTTATTTATTTATCCGATTTTAGGAGTATTTATCACATATCAACTGACTGGAGAGTCCGGTGCTATGACCAGTGAAGTCGCTTTTGGCATTTATGGTTCTTTAATTTTACTGACATTGTATCTGGCTCAACCCATAATAAGTGAATCATTGAGGATGGCGAAGGGTCGTTGGTTTAGTCATCTTAAGAAAATTCCGATTAATTATCTGTTTCTTTTTGCATCGCTATTTGTTGTCAATACGGCCATTAGTACATTCACCGGGGTAGAATCCAGTGCTAATCAGGATTTAGTGTATCAGACCTTTATGGAATCGCCGGTACTTATTATCTTTGCGGCACTGATTATGGCACCTATCGTTGAAGAACTTGTGTTTCGAGGTGGATTATACCGTGCTTTACGTAATCGCTATTCGTATAAACGGGCTGTTTTTATCAGTATGTTTGCCTTTGGCTTTGTTCATGTTTTCGCTTCACTTTTAGCAGGCGATTTTTTGGATTTATGGAATATATTCACCTATATGGCAATGGGCTTTTTCTTTGTAAAAATATACGAGGAAACCGGTTCGGTATTCCCGGCGATTCTGTTACATTTTACCAATAATGCGATTGCTTTAAGCATCATGTGGTTGAGTTCAACGCTATGAATGAAACCAGCACTATTACCGGAAAAATCCGCCAAGTGCTCTTTCGCAGTGAAAGCAACTCGTTCACCGTGTTGCGTTTTCGTTTATATGAATTAACAGAAAAGGATATCTTTGTGACGGGGTATTTGCCTGAGTTACCCAAGGATGTCCTTTTTGAATTTTCCGGAACTTACATCGATCATCCCAAATATGGAATGCAGTTTTCGATTGAAAGTTATCGCCGACTGTTGCCATCGGACAAAGAATCGATTGTCAGATACTTGTCATCACCATTATTCCCAGGAGTGGGAAAAACCTTAGCTCAGCGCATCGTCGATACCTATGGTGAAGATGTTTTAAGGTTAATACGTGATAATCCTGAACTTTCACTGGATGTACAAGGTATGAACCCGAAGAAAAGGGAAGCAATTATCATCGGTGTTTGCCAGCAGGATAATTTGGAAGAAGCCGTACGCTTCTTTACTACTCATGGATTGGGTATTCGCAATATCATGAAAATCGATCAGATATATGGCGATAAAGCGCTTGATCTGATTAGTGAGAATCCGTATCGATTAATTGATGAGGTCGATGGAATCGGATTTACGACGGCTGATAAACTGGCGTTATCAATGGGATTTGATATTGAGCATCCCTTACGCAAAGAAGCCGCCATCGTATCAGCTATTATGGACACATGTATGTCCACCGGCGACTCCTATACAGATATTGAATCGCTTTCATACCGTTGTTCACGTTTGTTTGGAGAGTGGCTTAATGATATCGATGAAGTTTTAAATCGATTGATTGATAAGGAAAAAGTCGTCGATGAAGAGGGTAAACTCTACCATTTCACTCAATATAAAGCTGAAAATGATATCGCAAACTTCTTTGTGACATTTCCATTGCGTACATTTGATCACAGTGATAAAGACGTGAATGAACTTTTAAATGATTTTGAAGCACGTATCGGCATTGAATATGATGATATCCAGCGTCAAGCAGTACTTAGTTTTTTTGATGAAGATGTCATGATATTGACCGGTGGTCCAGGAACAGGTAAGACAACGATCGTGCAAGGCATCATTGATGTATGCAAAAAGCGCTATCCAAGCTATGAAATCGTCTGTTGTGCACCGACCGGAAGGGCGGCAAAGCGCATGAAAGAAGTAACCGGTAACTTTGCGACCACGATTCATGCGTTATTGAAGTGGAATCTGGAAACCAATACTTTTGGTAAAAATGCATCAGATCCGCTGTTGGCCGATGTGTTGATCATAGATGAGTTTTCCATGGTCGATGGCTGGTTGATGGCACAGTTGGCTTTGGCCAGCGGTTACGTTCGCAAGATCTTGTTTATCGGTGATGAAGATCAGCTGCCTTCAGTGGCTTGTGGCAGTGTTTTACGAGACTTGATTGCATCTAACCGTTTTAAAACCGTGCGCTTACAACACATTTACCGCCAAAAAGAAGGATCGGATGTCATTCAGTTGGCACAACACATCAAAGAAGGTAACTTTAATGAGTCCATGTGTAAAAATGATGTACGGTTCTTTTCGGCGAAGCCTTATGATGTAAAAGACTTAATCTTACGCATCGTTGATGAAGCCATGATGAAAGGCTATCGCATTCAGGATATTCAAGTGCTTGCGGCTAAGTACAGCGGTCCGGCAGGCATTGATGCATTAAATCATGCTTTACAGAAATTATGTAATCCGCCAAGCAAGCAGAAACGCGAACTACAAGTCGGTTATCGATTGTATCGGGAAGGCGATAAAATCTTGCAATTAAAGAACCAGCCGGAGGACGATGTCTTTAATGGTGATATCGGGATATTGATTGAAATCGTATTTGCTTCGGAAGATGAAAACAATCAGAATCGGATGTTTGTGGATTTTGATGGTATCATCGTCGAATACACACCGGAGTGGTTTATCCATATCACACATGCTTATTGCATCAGCGTACACAAAGCTCAAGGCAGTGAATATCCAATCGTCATCATGGCCGCAATCATGGAGTATGGTCAGATGTTACAAAGACGTTTGATGTATACCGGCATTACGAGGGCAAGTCGTTCGTTGATTTTGGTCGGACAAAAAACCGCCTTTGAAAAAGCGGTATCGACCGTGGATAAGGATACTCGTAAGACCTATCTGAAGCAGCGACTGATCGAATTTCTCAGCTAGCTATATCCGTAGAAATTAGTTAGTACTGGGATAAATGACGACTGCCTGGTTGTACCATTGCAGCATGGATGCTAGCAGGGTTTCGGCTTCGTAATAGCGATTTTGACCTTTTAAAGTACCGTCTTCATACGTTGCTCCCCAATTATTGGGGTCATAAACTTCAAAATAAGTCTTATTGTCAACGATGACATAACCTTTAAGTATGAAATAGTGACCAGTGACATAATCGTAAAAACGATTGGTTCGCTGGTTTTCATTTGCGTTGCGACTTATGACGTCCATGTTGTTATTAATGATTGCAATATTGCCGGCATCGATAATAAACATGAGATCGTATTTATCCTCAATGGTTTTCATCTGATAAACGATTTTATATTTGTCGAGTGAACCATTGATATCCTCGCCATACCACCAGCCGCCCAGTGAACGGAAGTCTTTCCGAATGTCTTCTGCACTCAGATTGAAATCTTTATCAACCCACTTACCAACCATTTGAATGGAACTTGGTCCACAGTTATTACCGGAGTGAATACCGCTGTCGGCCTGATCAAAATACCACATATAATCACGGTCATTGCTCTTGTATGAGGTAATGGTTTTGCCTAATCCCCAAACTTGCGAATTGGCGTACAGATTTCTTTGGTGCTCGGATGGATCAACTTGCTCATTGGGTTTTTCATAATTTGAAAGCAAAGCAAAAGACATTCCTGCTGTAATCAGGGTTAGTACTACTAGGCCTAACAGCCAAAATCGTCTTTTATCCATAGTTACCTCTGTTATATTTGACACTATTCTATCATATTTTAAAATTTGTTGCAGTTGAATGAATGGTTTGCATATGCTATAATGCCACTGTAAATCGATGATAAAGTCGAGTAATCCAAATCAAGCCTACAGAGAGGAAACGGATGGTGTAAGTTTCCGGTATTGGTGGATGAAGCTGCTTTTAAGAGGAAACAAACTTTCCCGTGGATGTCACGTTACGACGCAAGAGGTGCACGCAATGCGTGAATCAGGATGGTACCGCGAGACTTTCGTTCCTGTAGTTTAGGAACTTTTTTTTATGAAAAAGGAGAAAATGTATGAAACAGTTGACAGGTAATCAAATCAGAAGAATGTTTTTGGATTATTTTAAGAGCAAAGGACATATGATCGAACCAGGAGCATCACTGATTCCCATCAATGATCCGACTTTACTTTGGATCAACTCTGGGGTTGCGGCACTGAAAAAGTATTTTGACGGTTCAGTCAAACCGGCGAATAACCGTATTGCCAATGCTCAAAAGTCCATTCGTACCAATGATATCGAAAATGTCGGCAAAACGGCACGGCATCATACGTTCTTTGAGATGTTGGGAAATTTCTCGATTGGGGATTATTTTAAAGAAGAAGCCCTACAGTTTGCCTGGGAATTTTTGACTAGCGAAAAATGGATCGGCTTTGATAAAAACAAACTGTATGTAACCGTTCATCCCTCCGATGATGATGCATATCGTATCTGGACCGATATCATCGGTATAGATTCAAAGCGCATTTTGAAATCGGAAGAGAATTATTGGCAAATCGGCGAAGGACCTTGCGGACCCAATTCGGAGATTTACGTGGATCGTGGCGAACAATATGATCCACAAGGACTGGGTGAGCGGTTGTTTTTTGAGGAAATCGAAAACGATCGCTATATCGAAGTTTGGAACGTCGTCTTTTCGCAATATGACGGCAAAGAAGGGGTGGCGCGCAGTGAATATAAAGAACTGCCTCAACGCAATATTGATACTGGTATGGGGTTTGAACGTCTGACTTGTCTGGTTCAACAAGTTGAAACCAACTTTGATACCGACATTTTCATGCCAGTTATATCCGCTACCGAAACTTTCGCAAAAATATCGTATAATCAATATCCGATGGCTTACCGGGTCATCGCTGACCATATCCGTACCGTAACATTTGCATTGAGTGATGGGGCTTTGTTTGCTAATGAAGGCCGCGGTTATGTTTTGCGTCGAATCTTACGCAGAGCGGTTCGATATGGCATAAAGATAGGTATCAGTGGTTCATTTATGTACAGACTTGTCAATGTCGTTGCGGATGCTATGGAAGAATTTTATCCGTATCTGCAGGAGAAAACAGCATTGGTTGCTAAGTTAGTAAAGGCTGAGGAAGAGCGTTTTCACTCAACATTGCAAGATGGGGAAAACCTGTTGCACAATGTTTTAAGCAAACTTGATGGTAAGGTGTTGGATGGTAAGACGATTTTCAAACTTTATGATACTTACGGCTTTCCGGTTGAACTCACCAAGGAAATCACTGAGGAAGGCGGTTATCTGTTGGATTTGGATGGATTCAATGTTGAGATGGAAGCACAGCGTTCACGTGCTCGTGCTGCTAGAGAAGAAGTTGAGTCCATGTCCTCTCAATCCGTTGATTTAATGAATTTTACATTAGAATCTCAGTTTTTAGGTTATGAATCCATGAAGAACAATGCTGTGGTCGTTGGTTTGTTTAAAAACGGTCATGCAACGGATATCTTAACAGAAAAAGGAGAGGTTATTCTGGATCATACGTGTTTCTATGCGGAAAGCGGTGGTCAGGTGGCTGATACTGGAACTTTTTTTGGAGATTGGGGAGTCGCACTAGTCAGTGATGTTCAAAAAGCTCCGCGCAAACAACATTTGCACAGTATTGAAATTTCTTCAGGCGAACTGCGTTTAGGCGATAAAGTCATAGCTGAAATTGATTCTTCCAGACGCTTACGAATCATGGCTAATCACAGCTCAGCCCATTTGTTACAAGCGGCATTAAAGAAAATCGTTGGTTCGCATATTGCCCAAGCGGGATCATTTGTCAGTGATGAATATATGCGTTTTGACTTTACTCATTATGAAAAAGTCAGTGATGCACAAATCAAAGAAATTGAAGCATTGGTCAATAAAGAAGTCTTTGCCCAACATCCGGTGTCGGTTCAGTTTATGAATATTGATGATGCTAAAGAGAGTGGTGCGACGGCTTTATTTGATGAGAAATATGAAGATATCGTGCGTGTAATTACGATGGGAGATGTTTCCAAAGAGCTTTGTGGCGGAACCCATGTTAACAATACAAAGGAAATTGGCGTGTTTAAGGTCGACAGTGAAGAAAGTATCGGATCTGGAATCCGACGCATCACGACTAAGTCTGGCATGAAAGCTTATCAGGATTTTGTGGCTTTAGAAAATCAGTTGGAATCGATTGCACAATTGGTCCGCATGCAGTCGACTGTCAATCTTGAAAGCAAAATCGCTGCAATGCTTGAAGATGCCGCAAATAACAGACGTGAGTTGGATAAACTCAATCAGAAAATGTTGAATTTTAAGGCTCAGGAACTTGCTTTGAAAGCTGTTGCTCATAAAGGACTGAATGTTTTATTTACGGGTGTCGAAGATACCGATACCCATGGACTGAAAACACTTAGTGAGTCGTTAAAACGACTTCTTCCTGATGGTCTGGTATTTCTTTGGTTGAAGGAAGAAGATAAGGTAACTTTCGTAGTTACTTGCAGCCCAAAAGCTATCGCAGGTGGATTTAAGGCTGGGGAGTTGGCAAAGGAAGCAGCAATCATTACCGGCGGTAATGGTGGCGGTCGCCCGGATTTCGCTCAATCTGGTGGTAAAGAGGTGTCAAAACTATCGTTAGCCATCGAAACAATCCGCTCTAAATTAGGTTTAAGTCTTTAATTATTAATCGCTTTGAGTTAGAATGTACACAAAGGAGGGGATCACGTATGAGTAAACAAAATACCGAAACCATGGCTTTTAAATCAGAAGCTGTCCGAAAGGAAAATATCAAGCAGGTATTGCGTCTTGTAAAGGATGTTTTAGAAGAAAGAGGATACAATGCTGTCAATCAGTTGTCGGGGTATTTGATTTCCAATGATCCCGCGTATATTTCTAGTTTTAGAAATGCCAGAAGTGTCATTCAATCAATTGAACGCTATGAAATCATCGAGGAACTGGTGCGACAATATTTGGAAGAAAACGAATGAAGCGTTTGATAGGATTGGATTTAGGAAGTAAAACGGTTGGGGTCGCAATCAGTGATCCGATGGGAATGCTAGCACGAACGCTGACTACTGTCCGATTTTCGGATTATGACTTGGATACAGCTTGTAAAAAGGTCATCGAAATATGTAAGGAAAATGGAGTCAACGAAGTCGTTCTGGGGTTACCCCGACACATGAACGGAGATATCGGCCAGAGTGGTCAAATGTCGTTAGATTTTAAAGAAATGCTTCTTGAAGCAGGTCTTGAATCGGTCATGATGTGGGACGAGCGGTTGACGACGGTTGCTGCTCAGCGGTTATTAATCAGTGCTGATGTATCGCGTAAAAAACGTAAAGAAGTGATCGATCAGGTAGCCGCTGTAGGAATATTGCAAAGTTATCTTGATCGTAAATAGAAGGAGGTTCTCTATGGAATCAAATACATTGTTTGTCGTTGATGATACCGGCAAAGAAATTGAAATGGAAGTATTGTTTACTTTCGAAAATGAAGAAAACGGACACAAATATGTGTTGTATTTCAATCCAGAAGATGAGTCGGGCGAGGTTTTTGCTTCGATTTATGATGATGAGGGTAATCTGACTCCAATTGAGAATGAAGAAGAATGGGCGCTAGTCGAAGAAGTGTTCGGAGCATTTATCAATGAAGAAGAAGAAAAGGTTAGCTAAGTTTCTCGCCGGTCTGTTAGTTTTGGTTCTTGTAGGCCTGGCGAGTACTTATGTGCTTTATACAAATTTATCGAAACCGGCAGCGGATGAAAGCGATGCCGTTTTATTTGAAATCAAATCAGGGGAAGTGTTGAGAAAAGTAGCTAACAATCTAGAGGAGCAGGGCATCGTCCGCTCAGCGATCATTGTTGAAGTCATCGCCAGATTAGATGGGCTGACCGGATTGAAGGCCGGGGTTTTTGTTGTTGATAAAAGTTGGTCGGTTACCGAAGTACTGACGACTCTCAACGATTCGACCAAGACCATTGTCGATACTATTCGCATTACATTTCCAGAAGGGGATTGGGCCCGAGATTTTGCTCGTAAAATCAGCAATTTGACATCGGTAGATGAGCAGGATTTACTTGATTTATGGAATGATGAAACATTTTTGAAGGAAATGATTAATAAATATGAATTTTTATCAGAAGATATATTAAATCCAAAAACCAGGATACGCTTGGAGGGTTACCTGTTTCCAAATACATATGAATTTTTCGTAACGACCAAACCTAGAGATGTGACAGTCAAACTGCTAGATCAGACCAAGAAAATTTATGAAAAGTATAAAGTACAGTTCGATGCAACCGAACTTTCGGTTCATGAAGTGTTTATTTTGGCATCAGTCGTTCAGTTTGAAGCATCAAAGCCGGAAGATATGAAAAAGGTTGCGAGTGTGTTTCTTAATCGATTAGAGATCAACATGCCATTGCAATCATCGGTAACCGTATGTTACTCACTTTACAATTACAATTCTTGGCGAGACTGCGAAACTAATTCCAATTTTGAATCTCCTTACAACACCTATAAATATCGTGGCTTACCAGTAGGTCCGATTATGAGTCCTGGAGAATCTGCCATTATAGCAGTACTTGATCCAGCGGACACAGATTTCTTTTATTTTATGGCCGATGTTTATGGTGATGGTACAGTTTATTATGCAAAAACGTATTCTGAACATAGTGCAAATGTAGAGAAGTATTTAAAAGGAAGGTAAGTTATGCAAAAACCTGTCATTATCGGAATCGCGGGGGGAAGCGCTTCGGGGAAAACATCGATTGCCAAACGGCTCAAAAAAGCGTTTGAAAGCAGTAATTCGGTATATATCATCCGTCAGGATGATTACTATAGTGATCAAAGCTACATGCCCTTTGAACAACGGTTGTTGACCAATTATGATCATCCGTTTGCATTTGATAATGATTTACTTGTAGAGCATCTTGATAAGCTAGCCAACCGTATAACAGTGGAAAAACCGACGTATGATTTTATTAACCATACTCGAAGCAATGATACCGAAATCGTGGCTCCTAGCGATGTCATCGTGTTGGAAGGATTATTTGTGCTTGAAGATGCCCGCATCCGTCAGCGGCTTGATATCAAGATTTATGTTGACACACCGGCAGATATTCGATTTATCCGAAGACTGGTCCGGGATGTTCGAGATAGAGGTCGGACTTTGGATTCGGTGGTTCAGCAGTACACGACGACGGTCCGATTGATGCACGAGCAGTTTATCGAGCCGACCAAAAGATACGCAGATGTGATTGTTCCCGAGGGCGGAAAAAACGAAGTTGCAATTGATTTACTGACGACGAAAATCAGTAGCATCATTCGTGGGAATGTGCTATAATGTCGCAAGTTAGGAGTTGATACCCATGGCACAAGAAAAAGTATTAGTTACTCAAGAAGGTTTACAAGAGCTCAATAAGGAGCAACAGCATTTGATCCACGTCGTTCGTAAAGAAGTGATCGAGGATTTACAAGCTGCCCGCGCTCAAGGCGATCTATCGGAAAACGCCGATTATGATGCAGCCAGAGACCGTCAGGCACGCGTGGAAGCTCGTATCCGCGAACTTGAAAATATGTTGAATAACATCGAAATCATCGATGAGAAAAAAGGCGGTCAAAAAGTAGTTCGTTTAGGGACGACCTTTATGATTTTGGATAATGAAACCAATGCTGAAGAGAGATATACGATTGTCGGTTCGGTTGAAGCCGATCCACTCAATGGTAAACTTTCCAATGTAACACCGCTGGCACAGGCATTAATGGACAAAAAAGTCGGAGATGAAGTTACTGTGAATGTAGATTCACCATACACCGTTAAAATTTTAAGCATCGAATAGCACTTCGGTGCTTTTTTTTTGGAAAAAAACAAATTTTCGCATACTAAAGAATGAGGTGATCATATGAACCGCATTCTTTTTGTAATTTGTACGCTTGTCTTGCTATCTTCTTGCACCATACCTAAACCATTTGATTTTCAAATCGATCGGAATTTCTCAATCACGGTCAATGGAGCTATCGAGCATTCCGGGACGATATTTACCGATCCTTATCCAACAATTGAGGAAGTTCTAAAAAGAGTTAATGTACTACCTGAAGGAGACCTGTCTGCGATAAATTTACAGACAATTTTGCATCATAAAGATGTTTTGTATATTCCCTTCAAAAAAGCGATTCCTTGTGTATCAATCAATACGGGGACACTCGCTGATCTAGATTCCCTTATTGGAATTGGAGAAAAGACAGCTCAGGCGATCATTGACTATCGATCTTCTGTCAGCTTATTTCAAAAAATCGAAGATCTGTTGAACGTCAAAGGTATTGGGGAGAAAACACTGGCAAAATTTAAAGACCGATTATGTCTTTAGAGCGTGGTTTTTTCTTTGTATTGATAAGTACGATACTTTTCGAGTTAACAGCGACTCCAATCAATTTACCTGTGTTTTGTCTATTGCTGATTTTTCTTTACAGAAGAGTAGGCCCATATTTTAGCATCTTATTCTTCTCCTTAGTTTGCCTTTCGATCCTTCTTCACTTTCCTAGTGAATCAAATAGTTTATGTGGAAAAATCGTTGATATACGTGAAAAAGTAACGATTCTTTCAATCGATGGAAATGAGTATTCTATATTTGAGCAAAAAGGAATGTCTTTGGATGATCAAGTATGCCTCATCGGTACCATAGTCCCGATAAGGATTGGCTCGACCTTTGTATCAAATCCCATTCAAAGATGGTCCAATCAACGTAATCATCGCGGGAGTATTGATGTGGAATCTGTTGAAATTATTTTGAAGGGGAATTCCTTCAGAAATCGTTTGTTTGAACGAATCGGGAAAATCGATGCTTCCGGATGGCTCAAAGCTTACATTTTTAACCATCCTGCACCGCAAGTCGGTCACTTTACGGCGATATTTCTCTCCAGCGGTTTGATTGTATCATCTCTAGTTTCAGTACTAAAAGGGATATTGGGGTATTTTTATACGGAAAAAATACGCCAGTATATAACCACCCTAATCTTATTGTTGTGCTGGATGATTTTTGGGAGCTCATTTATTCTTTCAAGAATACTTTTATCCGATGGGTGTCGCTATTTCAAACTAAAAGCTCTGGGCAGAGTAAGTCTTGCATATGCATTGTTGCTTTGTTTTTATCCTCATCACTTATTTCATCCGGCATTACTCATTCCTTGTACATTATCGTTGATCAATGCATTTGATTATCCTAGATTTTTAACCAGAATGGCGATCCTCCCCTTGATTCAGACATTATTGACATATCGCTTTGACTTTGTAACTGCACTTTTTTTTCCGATTTTCCGCTTTATAGCTGTTATTAGCTACCTTTTTGCATGGCTATGTATCTTCTTTCCACAGTTTACCGTTCAATTCGTAAAAATCTGTGAATGGCTATCCTTTGACGGTTTCCACTTTTTTTCGTACTTACGATTGGTCGGTTATCCTGGAATCTTACTTTCTGCTGTATGGCTGATTTTAGTATTTTCTACACGATTAACCAAGAAGCAATTAATCGTCAGACTGTGTGGATTATTGCTCTTGTTTCAACTAAGATTATTTATAAATCCATTTACTAGCGTAACATTTTTCAATGTGGCTCAAGCCGATAGCGCATTGATCGAATTACCATATAAACAAGGAGCTTGGCTGATTGATACCGGTCGAGCGAGCACTTCATCTTTGTTGAGAGCCAATTTGTGGTATCGGGGTATCTCACACTTGAACGCAGTCGTTATTTCTCATATGGACAATGATCATAGTGGTGGTTTAGTGATGCTTCAAAAAGATTTCTCGATCAGTAAAATCACTACAGATCATGTAGATATTGAGCATTTGGGTTTTTCTTTACATAGCTTACTTGAAAAGAAAGAAGGGGTAAGTGACAATGACAATAGTTTAGTACATTTATTTTCTATCAACGGTCTTACCTATTTGTTTCTTGGGGATGTTTCGAAGGATAGAGAGGCTGACTTGATACGAAAGTTTCCGTTTTTGTATGCGGATGTGATTAAACTGGCTCATCATGGCAGTAAGACAAGTACCTCCGAAGGACTGCTTGCCAACCTTCAACCACGTCTTGCCATCATCAGTGCCGATCCACGAGTTTACGGTCATCCTCACAAACAAACACTTAGAACACTATGGCAATTTCGCGTTCCTTATCTTTCGACCCATAGGGATGGCGACATCCGGATTTCTACCTTGGGAAATTTCCATTTTGTAATGTCATCTGCGGGTGGATTTGGTATAATGAGAACGGTGATAAAATGAATGTTGTCATAACCGGTAGCGACCGCTTTTTCTTAAGACAAAAAGCTAAAGAGTGGGTCGATAAGAATGAAAAATCAGCCAAGGGCATTGAACCGGCTGTTTTCGACGGTTACTCAGCAAGTTTTGATTGGGATGAATTATTTGAGGAAATCCAAACGATTTCTTTCTTTTCCGATATTAAGGTCATTGAATTAATAAATCCTCCAGGATTTACACTAAAGAATTTTGATAATCCCACAATTTTAAAAACGTGGACTTCTCTTGTTGAGACGATGCCCAAAGAAGTGATTTTGTTGATTATGTTTGAAAATGATAAGATGAACAAAACAGCTGAAATAACAAAACCGTTGGTAAAAAACAAAGGTAAGAATACCGTGTGGATTGAAGTTGCGAAAATAAGTAAAAATGAATATGAAAGCATCATTCGCCGGCAGTGCTTGGTACGTCAAATCAAATTAGATGATGATAAAATGAGACATCTGATCAACCGTTTACCAAAGCAGATTGAAACCTGTATGCGTGAGTTGGATAAACTGGCTTTGTTTCCAGATCCAATTGACAAAAAAGTATTGGATGTACTCATTTCCAGACCGTTAGAAGATAATGTTTTCGATCTGTCAGCAGCGGTCGTATCAAAAGATCTCGGTGCCGCATTAAGGATTTATAAGGATTTACAAGTGTTGAAATACGATCCGGTGGCCTTGGTGCCATCCATTGCCTGGCAGTTAAGGGTCATGTTTCAAATATTGGTTTATAAACGCGAGCGAATTTCGGATGATGATATTCGCGAAAAACTTGGCGTACATGATTTTGTTTTTTCCAAAGCACTTGGATATTCCCGCATGACTAATTTAGATCGGGTATGCGAACTTTTGGAAATGTTGGCGCAGTTGGATCAGAAAATAAAGACCGGTCTGATCAACGGACCGATGGGTTTTGAGTTATTTTTAATAGAAGCGATGAGGTAACCCCATGGAATCACTAAGAGAACTATATAAATCAGGTCCTGGACCTTCAAGCAGTCACACATTGGCTCCGCGTCGGGCAAGCTTGCTTTTTATGGAGCGGGTCAAGGGTATGGCATATGTCAACATCGAGCTTTATGGGTCACTTTCACTGACCGGAAAAGGGCACTATACAGATAAAGTAATTATTGATACCTTCGCTCCGACTCCTTGCAATGTGGAGTTTAAACTGGATTGGCAATATCCGTTTCCTAATGGTCTAATCATTAAAGCGTTTGATCAAGAAAACCAATTATTACTGGAGTGGGTCGTATATTCCATCGGTGGCGGAAGTATTATGATCCTCAATGAGAATTTCGATTTTCAGCGTCAGATATATCCGCATCGCAATTTGGAAGAAATTATGGATTTTTGCTCATTTAATAAAATTACACTTCCGCAGTTTGTTTTTACTTATGAACCGGAGTTGCCTGATTATTTATCACAAATCTTGAATGATATGTTGTTTGCGGTCAAACGGGGGTTGGAAGGTACTGGTCTTTTGCCAGGAAGACTAAAAATGCCACGGGTTGCTAAGTCGATGATGCTTCAGGCAAACATTTTGGATAGTCATACGCAGCGCAATCGTATGAAACTGTTGGCATATGCTTATGCTAATAATGAGGAAAATGCTTCCTTAGGGAAGGTCGTAACAGCTCCGACTTTAGGGGCAAGCGGTGTTATGGCGGCTTTGATGTATCATTGTTACAATGACTTGGGTTATTCGCGTGCTCAACTGATTAATGCATTAGCGGTGGGTGGGATTATCGGTAATGTCGTTAAAACCAATGCGACGATCTCCGGTGCAGTCGGGGGCTGTCAGGCGGAGATCGGTGTGGCTTGTGCGATGGCAGCGGCGTCAATGGCTTATCTTGAAGGCGGCAATCTGAAAATCATTGAATATGCGGCTGAAATCGGGATGGAACATCACTTGGGATTGACGTGTGATCCGGTGGGAGGATATGTAATCATTCCGTGTATCGAGCGTAACGGTGCGGCAGTACTACGAGCTATCGATGCGGCTTTTATGGCAAAAACGATTGGTGCGATAAAGCCCAATCGTGTAAGTTTTGATATGGTCATTCGTACGATGAATTATACCGGAGCGAAAATCGCAATGGAATTAAAGGAAACTTCACTGGGTGGATTAGCCACGGAATGTACGTGGGAGTTGCCTGAAGATATTGATTTCTAGAGCCTTCGGGCTCTTTTTGGTATAAAAAAACCAGCAGGGCTGGTTGTCTTATACCAATGCGTTGATAGCTTTTGAAAACCGGGCTTTTTGACGGCTGGCGTAATTTTTGTGATAGATTCCGCTGGTAACCGCTTTGTCTAAGCGTGAGTTCAATAAATCATTAGCTTCAACAGCAGCAGTTTTATTTTGATCGGCAATTGCTTTCAACACATATTTCATTTGTGTTTTAAGAGCAGATTTTTCCGAAGTAATCGCCACAGACCGCTTTATGTTTGTTAATGAACGTTTCTTTTGACTTTTAATGTTTGGCATCCTTGCACCTCCTTGAAGTTTCGCTTTAAAATTATAGCAGAGCCACGACGAAAATGCAATAAAACAATCACGATCAAAAAGCGATCAAAAATCACTATAATTACAGTTGCTTATCACGATTTTTGTAAAAAATGCTATAATAGGGCAGTGAGGTGGCATATGAACGTTAGAGTGGTATTTATGGGAACACCGGTCTTTGCGAGCGCTGTTTTAAAATCATTGATCAAAGAAGAGTATGACGTTGTTGCGGTAGTTACTCAACCCGATAAACCCATCGGTCGCGATCAGAAAATGATGCCAACTCCTATCAAGACAATGGCATTGACTTTTGATATTCCGGTGTTACAACCGTTGAAAGTAAAGGATGCCATCGATGATATTCTCTCTTTTCAACCGGACATGATTGTCACATGCGCTTATGGACAAATGTTACCCAAACGCTTATTAGAAACACCTCGATTTGGATGTATCAATGTTCATGCTTCACTTTTGCCAAAGTATCGTGGCGGAGCTCCAATTCACAAAGCGGTCATTGATGGTGAAATGAAAACCGGAATATCGATGATGAAAATGGCTGTAAAAATGGATGCGGGTCCGGTATTTGCTCAACGTGAAGTACCGATTGGTGAGGATGATACGACTGAAATCGTGCATGATCGACTGATGGAATGTGCATCACTTTGCATCATCGAAGATTTGAGACTGGTGATCGAATATAAAGCCGTGTTTTGCGAGCAAGATGAAAGTAAAGTAACATACGCTTTTAATATTACTTCAGCGGATGAGAGGATTGATTTTGACAAAGGCGGTCGGATGATTTACAATCAGATTCGTGGTTTGATCAGCTGGCCGGTCGGTCACTTGTTGATTGAAGGGAAAAAGTGCAAAATCCATCAGGCTCTGTTTGTACAGGGGAAGCACGAGTATTCACTTCCGACTTTTATCGCGTATGATCAAGAGGCTATGGTGTTGGCTGTAAATGACGGTTGGATTTATATTCAACAATTACAGCTAGAAGGCAAGAAAAAAACCAAAGCCACCGACTTTTATAACGGTATCGGCAAGACTTGGATAGGAAAGGAAGTGGATGTATGTCATTAACAAAGAAAATTACAGTTACCGCGCTTTTTACAGGGATGGTTGCGGCGTTAACGATTTTTGTGGCAGTACCGATCTTTATCGGATACTTAAATATCGGAGATGCACTGATTATGTTGCTGGCAACGGTATTGCCTGCCCCCATGATGTTTGTAATTGGTGGAGTAGGAAGCGGATTAGCGGATTTTACGTTGGGATTTCCTCAGTACATCATATTTACAGTTTTGATTAAGGGCAGTGAAGGTGTCTTGGTTTCATATTTGTATCGCAAACTTGAAGGTTCGTTGAAGCGATTTGTGCCTTTTATTGCCGGTGGACTTTGGATCACGTTGGCCTACGGTCTTACCGATGTCTTTTTGACTCAAAGCTGGGAGTATTTCATTCCATCAGCAAGCTATAACATCATACAGGGTATGGGTTGTGCTTTGATTGCAATTGCACTTGCACCTGGATTCTCTTCTATGATGCGCAAGTTATTGAATAAATAATGTAACTTACCTTTTTTTGCTTGTCTGTATAAAGAGGTAGTTTAGAATATGGGTGTAAGCCCGGGGAGGACATAAGGTGTTTAAGATCAAATTTGATCCCGCAGGGAAGGAAAAGATCAAACAAACCTTGAAAATTGAAGAATCACCGGACTATAAGATTGTGATTTGCCGAAATAGCGCAGATAGCGAAGAGGGCAAAATCAATCTGGTTTTTGATTTGAGCCAATTAGATCTGTTACATGATTGGTTGGAGAGATACAAAAAAGAGACGGGTGGAATCCTTTCTGGTAAAACTTCGCGTGGAGAAGTGCGAGTTCGTTTTGATCAGGTGTTCACCATTGAATCCTATGGTAATGATGTATATGCCTACACAGACAAAGCAGAAATCAGTTTGTCCGCTAAACTATATCAACTTGAAGAAGACTTATTTCAGGCCGGGTTCTTCCGCATTTCTAAATCTGTCATCGTCAATGTGGCACGCATTGAAGCAATCGCTTCAGGATTTAATGGAAAGCTTACGCTGATTATGGACAATAAGAAAAAAATCGAAGTCAATCGCAGTTATACAAAATCGTTTAAAGAATATTTATCAAGCAAGGAGGGGTAGCATGAAAGAACTATCTTGGCTGATTCTGGTGTTGGGTGTCATTTGGATGCTTACTCAGATCATTCGAAGCTATATGTGGCAAAAACGTTTATCTGTCAAAACAAATCGCAAGTACGATTTATTTAAAACACCGATGTTCTGGTTTCAAGGTGCCGCACTTTCCGCTTTAGCTGTTGCCTTGCTTTTAACCAATACACCTCAGTTTGATAATTTGGCCAAAAATGTCAATGAAGGGGCAGTTACTACACTTCAAGACAATTTTGAAAAGTTTGCTATTTCAAATAAAGATAATTCACCGGATACAGATGAAAGTGCGTATGACATGCGCGCTCATGCTGAAGTAAGTAACATGGTGATTACTTTATCTATCGATCAGATCATATACATTGAAGAAGGCCGTGAAGCATTCGTAAAGGATCTGATCGGTAAAGCTCCGACACTGGTCGTGGAGTATGCCCTACGTATTTCATCCATCGCCGTATTCTCCACAGTTGATTCAGAGGGTAAATCACACATCTTGCATTTATTTGAAGAGGGTGGACTTTATTACATCCAGGATGAAACCATCAATATTACTTACCGATTACTAACTCAGTAAATACTATAAAAGATTTAAGCGTTGTCTGATGATGACGCTTTTTTAGTTTTTTACAAGCGATGCTTATCGAATTTGGGGTGGTTGACCAAAAGATAGATGTAAGTCTTTTTTTATTGCGCTTGTTTTGTTATAATGTGTTATGCTTTTGAAAGGATTTTTATGAACCAAAAATATATTCGCAATTTCTCTATTATCGCTCATATCGATCACGGCAAGTCAACATTGGCTGACCGTATTTTAGAAATGACCAAAACCGTCGATAACCGTGAGATGATGGAGCAAATGCTCGATACACTTGATTTGGAGCGTGAGCGCGGTATTACTATTAAACTAAATGCCGTGCAATTGAAATATACTGCTAACGATGGACACGAATATACGTTTCATTTAATTGATACGCCGGGTCATGTTGACTTTACTTATGAAGTATCACGGTCACTTGCCGCTTGTGAAGGGGCAGTTTTGGTCGTTGATGCTTCACAAGGCATCGAAGCTCAGACATTGGCCAATGTATATCTTGCTTTGGATAACAATTTGGAAATCATTCCGGTCATTAATAAAGTTGATTTACCAGCTGCTGATCCGATTCGTGTGATTGAAGAAATTGAAAACGTCATAGGATTGGAAGCTACCAATGCTCCGCAAATCAGCGCGAAAACCGGATTAAACGTCGAGCAGGTTCTTGAAGCCATTGTAGCCAGAGTTCCTGCACCACAAGGTGATCCCGATGCTCCACTGAAGGCATTGGTCTTTGACTCCATCTATGATTCCTATCGTGGGGTCATCGCGTATGTACGAATTAAAGAAGGATCTGTCAAAATCGGCGATAAAATCCGCTTTATGGCTGCCAATGCCTTTTACGAAGTAGTTGAATGTGGTATTCGTACACCTAAAGAGATTAAGCGCAATTCTTTGAGTTGTGGTGAAGTCGGTTGGATTGCTGCAAGTATAAAATCAGTAAAAGACGTTCACGTCGGGGATACGATCACTTCTGCTCAACATGGAGCAATTGAACCGTTACCCGGTTATCGCACATTAAATTCCATGGTATTTTGCGGGTTGTATCCGATTGAATCCAATCGATATAACGATTTAAGAGATGCTTTAGAGAAATTACAACTCAATGATGCTTCATTGAAATATGAAGCTGAAACCTCACAGGCTTTGGGTTTTGGGTTCCGTTGCGGATTTTTAGGACTGTTACATATGGATGTCGTTCAGGAGCGTTTGGAACGGGAGTATAATCTATCACTCATTGCAACCGCACCGTCAGTGGTCTATCACGCATTTATGACGGATGGATCGATGATTTCCGTCGATAATCCCTCATTACTTCCCGATGTACAGAAGATACATCACATGGAAGAACCCTTTGTAAAGGCGACGATCATGGTGCCGACCGAATATGTCGGTCCGGTCATGGAACTGTGCCAGAAAAAGCGGGGTATTTATAAAGAGATGATTGCGGTCGATGCCGGTCGGATGCATTTGCACTATCTGCTGCCATTGGGCGAGATCGTATATGATTTCTTTGACCGATTGAAATCGGCAACGCGTGGATATGCGTCCTATGATTATGAGTTGGATGGTTATTATGAGTCCAAGCTGGTAAAAATGGATATACTTTTAAATTCTGAAGTCGTGGATGCACTGTCAACCATCGTTCACCGTGATTTTGCTTATGCTCGTGGGAAAGCCATTACCGAAAAAATGCGTAAGCTGATTCCGCGGCAACAGTTTGAAATTCCGATTCAAGCGGCGATTAACAATAAGATCATTGCGCGCTCTGATATCAAAGCCTTACGTAAAAACGTTTTGGCGAAGTGTTATGGCGGGGATATCACCCGTAAGAAGAAACTTTTAGAAAAGCAAAAAGAAGGCAAGAAACGCATGAAGCAAGTGGGAAGTGTCGAGGTCCCACAGGAAGCGTTTATGGCTGTTCTTTCCATGGATGAAGATTAGACGGAACACTCCGTCTTTTTTTTACATTTGAATGTATAAATTTACTTTTTATTCTCATGATTTACATGCCTGTGTTCTGTTGACAGCGCTTACATCGCTGAGTAAAGTAGTAGATAGAGTGAAATTAAAGGAGAATATATGAAAAACTACCCGGCAGAGCCATTTCGTATCAAAGTAGTTGAAATGATGAAGAGCATGAGTAAAGAAGAACGCCAGTTCGCTATGGAGGAAGCAGGTTACAATACGTTCTTGCTTAAAAGCGAAGATGTATACATCGACCTGTTGACCGATTCTGGCACAACGGCGATGAGTGACCGTCAGTGGGCGGGTATGATGATTGGTGATGAAGCATATGCAGGCAGTCGTAATTTCTTGCACTTGGATGCCACAGTCAAGGAGTATTACGGTTTTAAACATATGGTGCCTACCCATCAGGGGCGGGGTGCTGAAAACCTTTTATCAAGACTAAAAATCAAGCCGGGTGATATCATTCCGGGAAATATGTACTTTACGACCACGCGCTACCACCAGGAAGCCAATGGTGGGATATTTAAAGATGTTATCATCGATGAAGCCCATGACCCTCAGATTGACCTTCCGTTTAAAGGCAATGTGGATATTAACAAATTACAAAAGCTGATCGATGAGTTTGGCGCTGATCGTATTCCTTATGTCTGCTTGGCGGTTACTGTCAATCTGGCTGGGGGACAGCCGGTATCCATGCAAAACATCCATGAGGTCAGTGAACTTTGTCATAAGCATGGCATTGAAGTCTTCTTCGATGCGACTCGCTGTGTTGAGAATGCTTATTTTATTAAAAAACGTGAAGAAGGTTATAAACATGTTTCCATCAAAGATATCTTATTGGAAATGATGAGTTATGGTGATGGAGCTACGATGTCCGGTAAAAAGGATTGTATGGTTAATATCGGTGGCTTTTTGGCTATGAACGATGATGAACTGTTTGCTCGTAGTAAGGAGTTGGTCGTGGTCTTTGAAGGAATGCCTTCTTATGGCGGTATGGCCGGACGTGACATGGAAGCTATGGCTATCGGGATTAAGGAATCGGTAGATTATGCCTATATCTCTCATCGCGTAGAACAAGTCGCATACCTTGGTGATCAGCTGATTGCAGCAGGTGTACCGGTTGTCCAACCGATTGGCGGACATGCGGTGTTTTTAGATGCCCGTAAATTCTTATCTCATCTGAAGCAAGATCAATTGCCTGCACAAGCATTGGCAGCCCATCTATATATTGAGTCTGGTGTGCGCAGTATGGAACGCGGTATTGTTTCTGCTGGCAGAAATAAGGAAACTGGGGAGCATCACCGTCCGAAACTAGAGTTGGTGCGTCTGACGATTCCGCGTCGTGTGTATACGTATGCTCATATGGATCTGGTGGCGGATGCGGTCATCAACCTTTACAATAATCGTGAAAAAATCACCGGTTTACAGTTTGTTTACGAACCGCCGATGTTGCGTTTCTTTAACGCCCGATTCAAACCGCTATAAGCAAAATCCCCGTTTGGGGATTTTTTTTGTTATAATGGCACTGGTGATAAAATGGAAGATATAGCTAAAAAAATTGAGCATATGCGTGGGGAATTTGGGTGGGATAAAAGCGATACACCTTTGATTTTGGCGAAGTCGGTGTTTGTGGAGGCAGGGGAACTGCTTGAAGCAGCATCGAAAATCCCAAGTGATCAGCAGGAAATTTTAGATGAAGTTGCGGATGTGCTGATGTACGCGATTTCATTGTGCACCGATGCAAACGTAGATTTCCGATGGGTCATTGAACAGAAAATCGAAAAGGTCAAAGTGAAGTATGGAGCAAAGTAAAGCGAAGTCGCTTTATATTCATATTCCTTTTTGTCAGCACATTTGCGAGTATTGTGACTTTGTGCGCGTCGGCTATCACCAAGACCTCGCAGACCGCTTTTTAAGGCGTTGTGAGGAAGATTTATCTCTTAGACAGGGCGAAACCTTTGAGACGATTTATATCGGTGGTGGAACGCCCAGTGCGCTTTCAGTCAAACAGTTAGAAATAATGCTTAGAATGATAAAACCTTTTCGTGCGGTTGAGTGTGAATTCACTATGGAAGCTAATCCCGAGAACTTTAGTGAAGATAAGATCGAACTGTGTGTTGAATATGGTGTCAATCGCATTTCACTGGGTGTTCAATCAGTTCAGTCAAAACTGTTAAATCTAATCGGACGTAAACATACTTTAGAGGATGCTGAGAATGTCATTACACTATTGCGAAAACATGGCATTGATAATATTTCGGCAGATGGAATGTATGGATTGCCTACGCAGAACTTAGATGATTTTAAGGAAACGTTGACTTGGATGATTAATCAGAAACTCCCTCATGTTTCACTGTACGCCTTGACGATCGAGCCCAATTCCGCATTTGAAAGAAAGCACATTAAAAGTGTCGATAATTCACTTGAAGGAGATTTTTATCAGTTAGCTGAAAATATGCTGAGTGATGCCGGATATTTGCACTATGAAATCAGTAATTTCTGTCTGCCTGATAAGGAAAGCCGTCATAACCTTACTTACTGGCATTATGAAGATTTCGTGGCTATCGGACCGGGAGCTTCAGGTAAAGAAGGTCATCGCCGCTACACGGTCACAAAGAATATTCATCGATATTTGACTGAAGGAATCGTGTTCGATGAAGATATCCGATTGTCAACGGTTGATGAGATGTTTGAATTTGTGATGATGGGGTTGCGGTTGAAGAAGGGTATTGAGAAAGTGCGTTTTAGTGATCGATTCGGTGTTACTATCGAAGTTGTCTTTAAAGATGCCATCGTCAAAAACATAGAAAAAGGGTGGCTGATCCTCAGCGACACCCTTATATTTCCAAGTGATGACGGACGTTTGTTTTTACACGATTTACTAATAGACTTTATGGAAATTTGACCAGATAGGTCAAACTAATCTTTCTTGTAGGCTTTGATCAATGCTTGGGTTCCCAATTGACCATAACCTTCATCAAGCAGCTGATGGTAAAGCTCTAAAACCTGATGTGCGACAGGAAGAACTATTCCGGCTTTGCCGGCTTCCTCTTCGACTAATGTCAAATCTTTGATAAAATGATGAATATAGAATCCCGGATCAAAATTCTCCTTTAATATTTTCGGACCGTTATTACTGACTTGCCATGAACCGGCAGCACCACCGGAAATGGCTTGTAAAACGATATTGGGATCGACTCCGGCATTTTGAGCGTAATGCATACTTTCACTGATAGCTGCTATATTGCCGGCAACGACGATTTGATTGGCCATTTTGCAGTGTTGTCCTGCTCCCGCTTTGCCAATATGAGTAATACTTTTTCCCATCAGAGAAAACAACTCACTTGCTTCATCAAAGTCACGTTGATCTCCTCCAACCATGATTGAAAGTGTAGCGTTCTTCGCGCCGATGTCTCCTCCGGATACCGGAGCGTCCAACATTCTCAAGTCATGCGATTGAGCTAAAACGTACAGTTTCTCAGCTAATGTGGGAGATGAGGTAGTCATATCGATACAAAGTGTTCCTTTTTTGACATTATTAAATACTCCATCTGCTCCGGCATACACGGATTCGACATCTTTAGGATAGCCAACCATAGAGATCACGATATCAGCATCCTTAACAGCATCCGCAATCGTGTCACATACGGTTGCTTTATCTTTTAGATTCTCAGCTTTTTCTTTACTGCGCGTATACACATTTACCGGATAGCCGGCATTGATCAGATGCGATACCATGCCATTACCCATGACACCGGTTCCAATCCAAGTTATTTTTTTCATTTACAACACTCCTTTGGAAATATTATAGCATGTCAATTTCGTTACTTGCACCAATCTGTAAAATATGTTAAAATACACATGCTTTATTTCTGGGTTTTGCGGATGCCTCGTCCCATTACTCGGATATGAAGGTCTAGAAAAAATGGAGGAAAAAAATGATTTCAAAAGAACTAAAGCAGGCGATCATCAAAGATTTCGCACGTGCTGAAGGTGATACCGGTTCTGTTGAAGTTCAAGTAGCTGTATTAACGACGAAAATCAACGTCTTAACAGAGCACTTGAAAGTCCACAAGAAAGATTACCATTCACTACGCGGATTATTGAAAATGGTTGGCCAACGCCGTAGCTTTCTGACTTATCTTCGTAATAACGATGTCAATCGCTATCGTGAATTAGTCAGTCGCTTAAACTTAAGAAAGTAATTTGTAAGAAAGTCGGAAACGACTTTTTTATTTGAACTGAGCAGTGAACAGGTGTATACTAATACTATAAGACGGGAGGGTTAGTTATGGCACAAATCCTAAAACCTGAGTTAAAAGAAGCAATCATCCAATCCGCCAGAAACGAGTTTTATAACCATGGTTATGAAGGTGCTTCCATGCGTAATATCGCTAAAGCAGCTCACATGACCGTTGGAAATCTTTATCGCTATTTTGAAAATAAGGAAGATTTGGCGGATGCTTTATTGTCATCGACAATCGATAAGATTGATAAAATCATTACCGGAGAAATACAAAATCTACCAACGAACATTTCGAATGAGCAAGGTCGAAGTGCTGAATTTGATGCACGAATTCGTCGCTTATCGATGGGTTTCGCTCATATATTTGAAACTGAAAGGAAAGAATTTATGACACTGATTCGTCATCAGCGGATGGCTGATCAGGTGGTTACTTCCATAAAAAGAATCATAACCGTTATGGTCGAGCGATGGTTTTCACAAGTCGATCTGTTTGATCGACGTACCGACATGATAACATCTATGTTAGCCAGTGCTATTTTCTGCGGGTTAGTTCGACTTTTTGAAGACTCTCAAGATAGTGCACAGGAAGAAATCGAGTGGATGATCATGACTTATTTGAATCTTTTTACTTTGATGATATCAGCAGGAGAATTGCATTATGAGAAAAAATAGATGGCAAGTCATCGTTATTGTTCTTATGATAATCACGGGAATCGGAATATCGGTTCTCTTTTCTGATAACGATGAACCAGTGGTCACTGATGAAAAAGTAACACAAGTTCGCGTATTGAACATCAGTGAAACTTCTAATGATGAATTTGCTAAGTATATTGGCGTCATACAGCCGAAAACCATCCAACAGGCAACATTTGCTACGATTGGAACGATTGAACGTGTATATGTGACTGAAGGTCAAAATGTCAAAAAAGGTACACTGCTTGCTTCCATAGATTCTCAACAGGCCCAGATTCAAGTGCGTAATGCCCAAGAGAATCTAAAAGCCGCTGATTCTCAGCGTCGTCAGGCAGCCGCAAACATGAAGGCAGAAGAGCAGGATTACTTGAATAAAAAGGATAATGCCGATGAAGCTTTGGAAATGTTAAAGCAAGACTACTTAATTAAGCAAGATATCGCTGATCAAGCATTTGAGCAATATCAATCTGACCTTTCTGAATTTGGGGAAGGATCTGCTCAGGCAAATGCCTCATTTATTGATTACACAGCAAAAAATATTGAAGCCACGACTGCTAAAGCAGAGTATGATGCTTCTGTGGCCAATGGTACTCCAGTTGAAGTAGACATTGCTTACTCCCGCTATCAGGCAGCAAAGGCTAGTTATGATGCGGCGAATTCACAATATACAATTGCTAAAAACAACTTAACTTATGCCAATAATAATTTGGAGTCTACACGCTTATTTGCCAGTATGGATGGATTTGTCGTTAAAGTCGTATCAAACAGTGGGGAACTAGCAACACCGTTAGCTCCGGTCGTTGTTGTTTCGTCCTATCAGATGTCTGCGGTCATCGGTGTCTCTCAAACCATGATTAACACGATTAAAACCGGTCAAAATGCTGAAATTACCGTCAATCAGGTAAATTATGTTGGAAAAGTCTATGAAATCGCGAAAATTCCGGATTCGATGAGCCGTACGTATCAAGCTTACATTTCAATTGATGACTATTCGCAAGTCAATATTGGAGAAACTGCTGGTGTTTCTATTGATCTAGGTGTACGCACTGGGATTTGGCTGATGCTCAACATCATTCAAAACGATGGAGAAGACTATGTATATATTGTTGTTGATGATCGAATTGTTAAGCGTAAAGTAATTTTAACAACGATAAATAACCAAATGGTACTTACCACTGGTCTAAGTATAGGTGATCTTGTTGTCATTGAAGGAGGACGACTGGTAAGGCCGGGTGTCAGAGTGAAGATTGCTGAGGTCATCGAAAATGAGTAAACTTGTAAAATTATTCATTTTGAAGCGACAAATCGTGCTTTTATCCTTGATATTTTTCGTTTTCTTCGGTATGTACAGCTATTATCTGATTCCTAAACAGGAGAATCCCAACACCAACCTTCCAGCGGCATTAATCACAACGGTGTATCCGGGGGCGACTTCTACTGAAGTCGAAGAGATGGTAACCAAGAAAATCGAAGATAAACTTAGTCGTTTAGCTGGGATCGATGTTCTAGATTCATACTCTGTCAATAGTGCTTCGGTGGTCGTGATCATGTTTAAAATCGATGTTGATGCGGATGTTGCAATGGCAGGTGTACGTGAGTTAATGGCTGATGTGCAAAAAGAACTTCCGCCTTTAGCGATGGAAAGTGTGATTAAAAGTGATCTAACTGAGGTTCCGCAATTTATCATTTCTTTATCCAATGATGAATATAACATGGATGATTTGGTTACGTATGCACAAAGCATCCAGACAGAAATAGAGCAGGTCAATGGAGTCACGCGTGTTGATATCGATGGAAATCTTGAGAAACAAGTCGTCATTAATGTTAATATCGACGATTTGTATTTATATCGAGTCTCGATGGAAACAATCGTCGGTTTGCTTCAAGCTCAAAATCTAACGATTCCTTCAGGTTCAATTGATTATGATGATTCCAAAATCAATGTTCAAACACCGGCAACCTTTGAGACGCTTAAAGATATAGAAAATATCGTCATTAGCGGTTCAATGGAGCAGGTCGGTTTCGTACGTTTAAAAGATGTTGCAACAATCAGTATTGAAGCGAAAAATCAGTACTTTTATCAACATAACGGACAAAATGCTGTATTGCTTACCGGTTATTTTGAAAATGATACCAATGCGGTCATCATTGGTGGAAATGTTCGAAAAGTAATTGATGCAATGAAGGCTCAAGTTCCTCAGGATATTGAGTTTTCGGAAGTGACTTATTCACCAGAAGATATCGATCGCTCGATTAATTCCTTTATTTTCAATTTGCTGGAAAGCATTGTTTTAATTGTAATTATCGTTATGATCGGTGTTCATCTTCGCAATGCTCTGATCATGTCAATCATTCTGCCAATTTCTATTTTGGTTACATTTATTGTGATGTTCTTAATGAAAATCGAGTTTCACTTCATATCAATTGCGGCACTGATCATCTCTTTGGGAATACTGGTTGATAATGGTATCGTCATTTGTGAGGCGATTCAAAGCCGTTTGAATGATGGCGAAGAGAAACTGTTGGCTATTGAAAATGCGGTCAAAGAAACTTCACGGCCGATTTTTACGTCAACGCTGACAACGATTGTCACTTTTGGAATCTTATTGTTTATCCCTGGTGTCATTGGTAAAACAGTTGCTACTATTCCAATCGTCATAATCTCAACGCTCATCGCTTCATATTTTACAGCGATGCTTATTTTACCTGTATTTGCCTATCTATTTTTCAAACCGGAAAGTCAGCAGCGTATTGAGAAAACTAAACGCTCCCCGGTTCGTCGTTTTTTCGATGAAATGTTGATTGCAGGATTGCGATATCCTAAGATGGCAATTGCCTTAGCTTTTGCCACGTTGCTGATTGCGGCATTGTTGTTTACTCAGCTAAACATGAGCTTCTTTCCGTATTCTGATAAACCTGTCATTTATATCAATGTTGAAGCTGAGTCAGCTTCTTTAGAGAAAACATCAGAAATTCATGATCAGATTTATCAGTTAGTCACAGAATTTTCAGAGGTAAAAAGTGTGACCTCATCCGTGGGAACGGGATTACCTAAATTTTTCATTACCGTGGTTAACAGCAGTCCGGCGTTAGATGTTGCTCAACTGTTATTAACAATTGACTTGACAGACAGTTTGTATAAGAGCAATGAAGAATTCGGATTTGCTATTCAACAAAGGATTAATGAGACTGTCATTGGTGCCAAAGTAGAGGTTCGATATCTTGAATATGCTATGCCTGTTGAAGCAAAGTTGGTTTTTGCTTTGAATGGGGAAGATTTGGATGATCTTCTTGCTACATCCGCAAACATTCGTGAGTTGCTATCAACGATTCCCGGAACTACTTCCATACGTGATTCGTTTGTTTCAAAAGAATATGAATATGTCGTTCGAATTGATGAAGATTATCTTGCAACCAGCGGCATTTTGAAATATGACATCGTCAAGCAAATCAATACAGCTTTGATGGGTGCGACTCCTTCGGGATTTAAATCTGGCGGAACTGAAATGGAAATTTTGGTTAAAGCCGATATCAATTCGCTTGAGCAACTTTATCGATTACCTATTAAGTCTTCAGCGACCGACGCTTATATGCAACTGAGTCAGTTAGCACGAGTGGACATTCAGGCAACACTTCCTTCGATATACCGACAAAACCGTAAGCGTACCGTGACAGTCTTAGCTGATGTATTGCCGGGTTATTCAGCGGCATCCATTGAACTTGCTTTTAAAGAGTTGATTAATGAAGATTTGTTAATTGGCGACTCAAAAATCGACTATAAGGGAGAACTTAAGAATATTACTGATTTGGTATCAAATCTAGGGATTTCTGCGCTGATTGTCATTGCATTGATTTACATGATTCTTTTGGTACAGTTTGATAAATTATCAAAACCACTTATTATCATGACTAGTATTCCATTGTCCTTAACAGGTGTTTTTTTAGGACTGTATATATTCCAAATTGACATTCAGGCGATGGCTTTGTTAGGTGCAGTAAGTTTGATTGGAATTGTCGTAAATAACGGAATACTACTGATGGAAGTCATGGATGAAGGGGTTCGCATGGGTAAATCAGTTATCAGCAGTTGCAAAGATGCGGTGGATCAACGTTATCGTCCAATTATGCTTACTACGTTGACAACGTGTATCGGATTAGTTCCGTTGATTATTTCCAACGATCCAATGACTTCACCAATGGCATTAGTATTGTTTTTTGGCCTGTTAATGTCCACAATTTTGACAATGGTTATCGTACCGGTGTTGTATCATTTGATTATTAGAGAAAACGGGGGTTAAAAAATCCCTTTTTTTAAGCTAAAATAGAAGAGGAAAGCGTTTACAATAAAGGAGAAATTAAAATGAGCAGAGCCATTCGGGTTTGTGTATGGGGGATCGGTGCGATGGGTGCCGGCGTTATCAAAGCATTATCAACTAAAAAGGGTGTAGAAATAGTTACTGTCATCGCCAGGGGCGATAAGATCGGGCGACGGGTAGATGAACTTGTCGAACTGTTAAATCCGTTTCCGTTAATGATTTCAAATGAAGAAGAAGGATTAAGTCAAACCAATGCTGATGTTGCTATTTTATGTACGGATTCATTTGTGAAGACTTCAAAAGATAAAGTATTGGCTTGTGTACAACGAAAGATGAATGTCATATCGATTGCTGAAGAAATGGCTTATCCATCGGCTGCAGACAAAGAAATTTCCGAGCTGATTCATCGTAAAGCGAAGGAGCACGGAGTTACGGTATTGGGTACCGGAATTAATCCGGGATTTATGATGGATGCTTTAGTCATCGCATTGACTTCAGTGTGTACCAATGTTGAGAAAATTGAGGTCAGCCGAGTTAATTCACTGTCACCTTTTGGCAAATCGGTCATGCACGAACAAGGTGTCGGCATCTCTGTGTCCAAGTTTTATCAGCGTCAAAAAGAAGGAACATTGGCAGGACATGTCGGATTTGATCAGAGTCTGGCGATGATGTCCGAAGCTTTTCATACCGATTTTGATAAAATCGAAGTAAAAAATCGTCCGATCGTTTCTACGATCAATCGGGTTGCACCGCATGCTACCGTTGATGCGGGAGATGTGGCCGGATGCGATATGGTCGCAATCGCCTATGTAAATGATTATCCTTTTATCACTCTTAAACACCCTCAACAAGTCGAACCGCAAAGTGAGGGTATCTCTACTGGGGATTATATTACCATCGTCGGTACACCTCCGGTATCAATGGTCATTACCCCTGAAGTCGATGGCGGTATCGGTACGATTGCCATGGCTATCAATAGTATACCTGCCGTGATCAATGCGCGACCGGGTATTAAAACTATGCTTGATTTACCTTTGCCACGAGCGATATTGGGGGATATGAGACTGTATCTCGAGGAAGAGTTATGCTAGCCATCAAAGGTGATTGGGTTTTGATCGAACAGTTATATCTGAGAGCTGATCAACGCCAGTCCAACATACCTTCAGATACCCGTCAAACGGATTTTCATTTGAGAATCAAGGGATTTCTGGTGGATGAAAAATGTGTGGTTGGGGATGATTGTACAATCAAAACCAAGACCGAAAGAATAATCAGTGGCAAGTTAATCGACATCATGCCCAATTATGAGCATTCCTTTGGGGACTATCTAGTTGAAACCGCGTATATTGAACATCAATTGCGTAATTTGTTAAGCGAGGATTCACATGAATAAAGCACAGGCGATTCTCAATCGAAAGAATGAGATACTGAAAAAGGCGATCGATGTCGACTTCTTAAAATATAAACAATCGGACATCGCTTTTGATTATGAAAAAATGATGGAAGAGACGGGATATCCGATTGAGGAAGCCATGCGTATTCAGAGTTCTTTAGGAGTTGGTTCAACTCCGATGTTGGAACTTAAGAACATTAATAGCTTAATTAAAAAGCTATCTGCTGAAGGATTTGGTGCTCGCATATTTCTAAAAGATGAAGCAGGTAACCTTTCAGGAAGTTTTAAAGCCCGAAGAGCTGCTATTAGTGTATATCATGCTAAGAAACTAGGTTATAAAGGCGTGATTGCGGCAACATCCGGTAATTACGGTGCTGCCGTGGCGGCGATGTGTGCCAAACTCAATTTAAAGTGCATTATTGTTCAGGAATGTTTTGATTCTCAAGGCATCTATCAGCCTGAAATCATCGAAAAAGCACGGGCAATCGAAGCCTATGGTGCGGAAGTCGTTCAATGTTCAGTGGGACCGGAACTGTTTGTGGTCTTTTTGGACCTTTTGGATAAAACCGGTTATTTCAATGCATCTTTATACAGTCCTTACGGTATCGCTGGACTGGAAACGTTGGGAATGGAATGTGTGGATGACATTCGAAGGTTGACAGGAAAGGATCCCAGTGCCATCGTTGTTACTCATGCCGGTGGCGGGAATCTGACCGCTACAGCCCGTGGTGCGCAAAAAGCAGGCAGTAACTGTAAAATCATTGCGGCCAGTGTAAATTTACACGGATTACACATGGCCAGCGATCAAGATTTCAATCGAAAATCATTTACGACCGGTCATACCGGTTTCGGATTTCCTTTTGCAATCTATCCGGATCGTTCAGATGTCATTTATTCCGCCGCACGTGCCCTGCGCTATATGGACCGTTATCTTCTGGTCAAACAGGGAGAAGTCTTTTATATTACTGAAGCACTTGCGAAGCTTGAAGGAATGGAGCGGGGACCGGCGGGCAATACCTCGTTGGCAGCCGCATTTTCATTAGCTCAACATATGAGCGAAGATGAAATCATTGTCGTGCAGGAAACGGAATATACCAGTGCCGGAAAACATTACAATGCACAACTGAGTTTTGCGAAAAACAACGGTATTGAAATTTTGATTGGTGATCCTCGAAATGAAATCGCCGGTACAAATATCGTTTTTCCGGCGCATCCGCGTGATATTCTAGCTCAAGATGTTGATTTAAATCAATTGAGATTGTCTTACTTAAGACAACAGTTAAAAATGCATCCGAATCATTCGTTTACAAACGAAGATTTGATTTATATGGCTCATGAATGCAATGAAAGTGTTGAATGGATACAGAATGCACTCATTGAGTTGAAAGGGGTAGGACATGAAACGACATGATGACTTCAATGAGCGAAGAAGTTCATTGATAAATCTTACGGATGAAGAGCTACATAACCGCTTTTGGCAATTGAGTCAACAACTGGTCGATCCGATGATCGAATTAGCCAGACAACATACAACACCTTCTATCGAACGTTCGGTGCTTTTACGTATGGGAGCTAGTAGTATCGAAGCATCATCCATTGTAGGATATGCGATTGCCAATGGAGTGATTGGCAGCGGTGTGGGTCATTGTTTGATTAAAGTTATGAATTATTATAGACTTTCACTTCGTGAAACAATTGAAAAGTGTGCTGATGAATCATTCTTCACGCTCAACTTCAAGTCGGGAGGTGTTTTGAATGAAAACGTTTGATCACAAACTAGATATAGAGAAGATTTTAGAGAATCTTGAAGATTATGTACCCCGTCGAAGAGGGTGGATCTGGCGTAAGCACGTTGAACATCAGAAAATCGGCAAATTCGAGTATTTCGATACCTCCGAAAATCTGATGACTTCAGTAGGTTTGCCGGCATCCCATGCCTTTGATGCCATCGATCCCCAACCCAAAGCCATCATCACTACAGAAATCGCTTCCGGACGTTTTGAGGATGATATTCGGCGGATGCGTATGGCGGCCATTCACGGTGCTGATCATATGATGGTCATCCGCACGGCCGGACAAAGTCATTTTGACGGTTTGATTGAGGGAACACCGCAAGGTGTCGGTGGCATTCCGATTACCCGAAAGCAGGTACGTGCCCAACGAAAAGCATTGGATATCATTGAAGATGAAGTCGGGCGGCCTATCAATTATCATTCCTATGTCTCAGGAGTTGCCGGACCGGAAATTGCCACCATGTTTGTGGAAGAGGGGGTCAATGGTGCCCACCAAGATCCGCAATACAATATTCTATATCGCAATATCAATATGGTACGCTCCTTTGTAGATGCGGCAGAATCGAAGACAATCATGGCTTATGGAAATTTGGCTCAGATCGATGGCGCTCACAATGCCAATGCGACCGCTGTGGAAGCTTGGAAAGTAACACCTGAACTGTTGGTTCAACATGCCATCAATACGGCATTTTCCATAGCTTGTGGAATTGATGAAAAGAACATCTGCTTATCAACCGTCCCACCCACCGCCCCGCCAGCTCCAAGTGTACGAATGGACTTACCTTATGCCATTGCTTTAAGAGAATTGTTTTCGCATGTAAAAATGCGGGCCCAGATGAATACCAAATATATGGAGTCCTCAACGCGTGAGGCAACCGTAACTCATACATTGAATCTACTTATATCACAACTGACATCCGCCGATATCCAATCAACCATTACTCCGGATGAAGGGCGAAATGTTCCGTGGCACATTTACAATATTGAGGCAATAGATACCGCTAAACAAGTTTTTGCCGGGTTGGATGGAATCAATCAGTACATAAAAATCGATCGTACAAACCAGAAGCTCAGTAAAGAAATACGCGAATTAAAAGAGCGAGCAATTTTAATGATGGAAGAGATGATTGAGGTTGGGGGTTATTTTGAGGCTGTCAGTCAAGGATTCTTTGTTGATTCAGGATTTTATCCACAGCGCAACGGCGATGGCATTGCCCGTAAGATTGACGGGGGCATCGGTGCTGATACCGTATATCCACGCAATTGTGATTATTTTGCTCCGGTTACAGCACATTTCGGACTTAATCACACCAATCAGTATGATTTGAATAAACCGTCTTCGATTATTTCGGGATGTACATTTGAAGATCGAGATAAAATAATTTATATTGATGAACTCGATGATTCAGACAATGTTTATCTGAGACTGAAAGAAACCGAAGTATATCGTTTGGGTGGTATCGTTAAACCGGAAATGGAATGGCAGGGTGACGGTGTGGTTTTACTGACCATGTTTTTTCCGCTTTCTTCAGATTTAGCCAAAGCAGCGGCACTTCAATGTGCAAAGCAGATGAATCTTCAAGAAGTGGAAGTCATTCACGTTGAAGTCATGCATCCTGTGGAAGGAACACGTGTTGAAGTTAAAGGGAAAGTACCTTTTGATATCGATGTCCGAACACTGAAAACCGAACCAAAACCTGAAATTTTGGAAGAAGAAGTACTAAAAGAGGAAGTCAGACTAAGACCCTATAAAATAGTTTCGGGCACGGTCGGAGAAGATGAACATTCCGTTGGATTACGGGAAATCATCGATATCAAGCATGGCGGTATCGAAAAATTCGGTTTTGAATGCATTTATCTGGGAACATCAGTCGCATTGTCGAAGTTAGTCGATGCGGCTATCGAAACATCGTCTGAGGCAATTTTGATTTCGACGATTATCAGCCATGATGATGTACATTATAAAAACATGAGAAAGCTTCATGATATCTGCGTTGAAAAAGGTGTGAGAGACCGATTGATTTTAATCGCCGGCGGAACGCAGGTCACACCGGAGATAGCACGGGTAAATGGCATGGATGAGGGCTTTGGACGAAAGACCAAAGGTCAGCAAGTCGCAACTTTCTTAGTTAAACACCGTAAAGAGGTCAAATAATGAATATCGAATTGTTAGTTGGAGAAATCGGTTCGACTACGACATTGGTACATGCCTTTGAACTTTCTGAAGGATCGCTGATTTGGCTTGCTAAAGGAGTTAGTGAAACCAGCGTAGATCAAGGGGATGTGTCCATCGGATTGAAATCCGCAATAGAAAAACTTAAGAAAGAACTGAATGTCAACGAGTTACATTGGCAACGCTTTTTAGCGGCTTCCAGTGCGGCTGGGGGACTGAGAATGACTGTTCACGGCTTAGTGTGGGATATGACGGTTAAAGCAGCGAAAGAAGCAGCTTTAGGGGCCGGTGCCAATATTCAGTACATAACGGCAGGATTGTTAAGTGGGGATGATTTAAAAGAGATCGAAAAAATCAGACCTAACATCGTACTACTTGCCGGAGGCGTTGATTATGGAGAAAAGAACACGATCATCGCTAATGCTCGAATGTTATGTAAACTGTCAGTTAATGTTCCAATCATTTATGCCGGTAATAAAGAAATCCGACGCCAGATCATGGACATTTTTGAGGAAAAAGGGGTTGAATGTCTGATTTGTGACAACGTTTATCCAAGCATTGATCAGCTTCACGTCGAGCCCTTACGAAAACTCATTCAGCAGGTGTTTGAAAAACACATCACAGAAGCTGTGGGTATGAGTAAAATCCGTGAGTTGGTTAGTGGGAGTATCGTACCGGTACCGGCCGCAGTGAATATGGCCGCTCAATTATTCTATGAAATCAAAGGACCTTGTATGGTGATTGATATCGGTGGTGCTACAAGTGATGTCCATTCTGTCTGTCAGGACAGTGAACGCTTTCGCAATGTATTGACTTCCCCTGAACCATTTGCCAAACGTACGGTTGAAGGGGATATGGGTGTATATAAAAATCGCATGATCGTTGCCCAACATATGAAAGAGCCACCGGAAAATGACTGGCGTACGTTACTTGAGCAACTTCAACCAATCGCAGAAAATGCTCGCCAGCAAGAGTTGGTCGATCGTCTGACACAAGCAGCAACTCATGTGGCATTATCGCGACACGTAGGAAAAATTCATTACCTATATCTTCAAAGTGGTCGAAAAACGATGGCCAGTGGTAAAGACTGTACCGATGTAAAGACGATCCTTTTGACTGGTGGAGCATTGATTTATCACACAGATGCGATTGAAATGGTTACTAGAACTTTAAAGAGTATGGATCCGACGCTGTTAATACCGAGTAATGTTTCAATATCGGTAGATAAACAATATCTTCTATCAACAATCGGCGTACTATCTCTAGAATATCCGCAAGAAGCCAAGCAACTGATGCTCGATCTGATTGAGAGGAAACTACTATGAAATATCCTGCAATAACGATTGACTGTGAAAAATTCAGACACAATGTACGAACGATTTCTGAGTTGTGTCAAAAACAAGGCATTGAGGTTGTCGGTGTCAATAAAGTCTCAGGGGGTCATCCATTACTTAATCGCATCTTTTTTGAAGAAGGTGTTAAGACGATTGGTGATTCACGGATTGAAAATCTAGCACGCAATCCTTTACCTATGCGTAAAATGATGCTTCGTCTGCCTATGAAATCTGAGGCCGAAGCTATTGTCATGGGATCTGATGTCTCTTTAAACAGCGAGTGGGATACCATTATCGCTCTTGAGGTTGCGGCACGGGCCAAGGGTAAAGTTCACGATATCATCCTGATGATCGATATGGGAGATTTGCGCGAAGGAATTCATAATATCGAACAACTTTACTTACTTGCGGAGATGGTCAAACACTTTCGCCATATCCGCTTGGTTGGTTTAGGTGCAAACTTTACGTGTTTTGGAGGTCTGATACCGACGCTTTCCATTCTTGAAAAACTGAAGGTCATGCAGGAAAAGGTCCAACAAATCGTGCCGGATTGCACGATTGTTTCAGGTGGTAACTCATCAAGTTTACACTTGCTTCAGCGTGGATTGAATTTGCCAATCAATCAGTTGCGATTAGGCGAATCTTTCTTTCTTGGTGTAGAAACAGCTTATCAGACTCGATTGGAAGACACTTATGATGATGTCGTTTTATTGCACACTCAAATTATTGAAATTAAAACAAAACCTTCGATGCCTGTAGGTGAAACCGGGTTTGATGCTTTTGGGAATAAAACACATTTCGAAGATAAAGGCATGCGACGGGTAGCTATCAGTGCCATCGGACTTCTCGATACGGATTTGAACATGGTTGCACTCGATCCCAATGTATCAATCATCGGTGCTAGCAGCGATCATTTGCTATGTGAGTTGACACATGACAGTGGCCATCGGGTAGGAGATATCTTAACTTTTAAACTTCGTTACGGAAGCTTATTACGACTGTTTTTCTCACCGTTTGTCGAAAAGCAGTTTCTTAAGTGCCCGAAATGAGAATTGGTGTGACATCGCACCCTGTTTTATGATACAATCAATTAGTTAAAAGAGGTGAAAATATGGCAAAAGAAGTATTTAGTTTAGACTTCGCAGGAAGAAGTCTAATTGTGGAAACCGGTGAGTTAGCCAAGCAAGCCGGCGGATCAGCATTGATTCGTTATGAAGAAACTGCAGTATTATCGGCCGCAACTGCAAGTAAGAATGCCAAGGATTTGGATTTCTTTCCGTTGACGGTCACATTTGAAGAAAAGCTGTATTCAGTGGGTAAGATCCCAGGTGGATTCTTGCGTCGTGAAGGCAGACCGAGTGAACATGCGACATTAACTGCACGTTTGATCGATCGTCCGATCCGACCATTGTTTGCGGATGGGTTCCGTAATGAAGTTCAAGTCGTTAATACCGTATTATCGGCAGATAATGACTGTTCCGCAGATATGGCCGCAATGTTTGGTGCTTCATTGGCAATTTGTGTTTCCGATATTCCGTTTAATGGTCCGATTGCAGGTGTCATCGTCGGTCGTATCAATGGTGAATTAATCATCAATCCGACGGTAGCTGAACTTGAAGTTTCGGATATCAATTTAACGGTTGCAGGAACAAAGAAGGCTATCAACATGGTTGAGGCCGGAGCCAAGGAAGTCAGTGAAGAAGATATGTTGGATGCGATGCTGTTTGGTCATGAATTTATCAAACGTCTTTGCGAATTTCAAGAAGAGATTGTCGCCAAAGTAGGTAAGCCGAAACGTGAAATCGCGCTGTATGGTGTTGATGCTCAATTAAATCAGCAATTACGTGGTTTATGCCAAAGTCGTTTAGAAGATGCTGTTCGTATTAAAGAAAAATTGGTCCGTTATGGAGCAATCGAAGATATCGAAGCTGAAATGGTCACATATTATGAAGGGTTGGATTATGCTAGTGATAAAGTAAAAGATAAAACAATCAAGCAAGTCAAACAGATTTGTCATGATATCGTTTCCGATGAAATCCGTCGTTTGATTTCCGTTGAGAAAATCCGTCCGGATGGACGCGGCATCGATGAATTACGTGCGTTGAATTCGCAAATTGATTTACTTGCGCGTGTTCATGGCAGTGCCTTGTTTACCCGTGGGGAAACTCAAGTCATGTCAATATGTACGTTAGGTGCGATGGGGGATACCCAAATCATCGATGATATGACAGATATCGAATCGAAGCGTTTTATGCATCATTACAATTTCCCGCAGTTCTCAGTTGGTGAAACTGGTCCGATCCGTGGGCCAGGACGCCGCGAAATCGGTCATGGAGCATTGGGAGAACGTGCGCTTGCTGTCGTATTGCCTACCGAAGAAGAATTCCCGTATGCCATTCGTTTGGTTGCGGAAACGTTGGAATCCAACGGTTCATCATCACAAGCATCTATCTGTGCCGGAACTATGGCATTGATGGCTGCAGGTGTTCCAATCAAAGCGCCGGTCGCCGGTATCGCGATGGGATTAGTCACTTATGGCGATTATTACACCGTATTGACAGACATCCAAGGGATGGAAGATCATTTTGGCGATATGGACTTTAAGGTTGCTGGTACTAAAGTTGGTATCACTGCCTTGCAAATGGACATTAAAATCGAAGGTCTGACCACGGACATCTTGCGTGAAGCTTTGGCTCAAGCAAAAATCGGCCGCGTTCAAATCATGGAAAATATGATGGCTGTTATTTCAGAGCCTCGCAGTGAAGTTGGTAAGTATGCTCCGAAAATTCATATGATGAAAATACCTACTGACAAGATTCGTGATGTTATCGGAGCCGGTGGTAAGATCATCAATCAAATCATCGCTGATTGTGATAATGTCAAAATTGACATTGAAGATGATGGCCGCGTTGTGATTTATCATCAGGATATGGCTGCCATTCGTAAAGCAGCCGATATGATCGAAACGATCGTTCGTGTTGCGAAAGTTGGCGAAATCTATGAAGGAAAAGTTGTACGTGTTGAAAGCTTTGGCGCATTTGTCGAACTATTCTCAGGCACTGACGGATTATTGCATGTTTCGAAAATTTCTCATGAACGTGTAGAAAACACTTCAGATGTATTGAAATTGGGAGACATTGTTAAGGTTATCGTTACTGAGATCGATGAAAAGGGCAGAGTCAATGTATCAAGAAAAGCATTGCTTCCTAAACCTGAGGGTTACGTCGAAAAGCCGGAACGTCCGCGTGGTACAGGTACATTTGACAGAAATAAAAGAAAACCAAGAGAATAGGTTACCAAAGGGTTGAGCAATCAATCCTTTTTTTTAAAAAAATGTCCATGATCTGTCATAAATAAACATCTGTTCATCAAATTTCTTGATCATTTATTCAGATGGTATATTGGTTTTCCTGTGGACATTAGCATAGTATCCCTGATAGCATTGTGATAAAATACAAAGTGTAAAGAGAGGTTAACCCATGGAATTTTTAACACTAGCCAGAAAATATCAAGATCAAATGATCGAGGACTTGCAAGCTCTTATTGCGATCCCTTCGTTAAGTGATGAAGCACATGCAACTTCCATTGCGCCTTTTGGACCAAAAATCCGTGAAGCGCTAGATTGGATGCTTAACAAAGGAAAAGCTGATGGATTTGACATATTGGACGTCGATGGTTATGCCGGTTTGATCAGTTACGGAAATCAAACACAAAGCATCGGAATGCTTGGACATTTGGATATCGTTCCTATAGGCGAAGGATGGAGTGTCGATCCCTTTGGTGGGGAAGTAAAAGACGGTTATATCTTTGGGCGTGGCAGCGGTGATGATAAAGGACCTACGATCGCGGCGTATTATGCGATGAAAATCATAAGAGATTTAGGTGTTGAACTGAATAAGAAAATTATGCTTATTGTCGGTTGTGATGAAGAAACCGGCATGCGCTGTATGAAACATTATATCGATAACGCGCCACTTCCGGATATGGGTTTTGTTCCTGATGCATATTTTCCGGTCATTTACGGAGAAAAGGGCATTATGGTGGTGAAGCTTTCCGGTCAAAAGAAAACCGTTATCAAAAGTTTGCATGGTGGAGAGCGTCCCAACATCGTTTTAGGCAAATGTACCGTAGAAGTCTTTGGTAAGCCAAAAGAGGATGAATTACGACTTTTCTGTCGCAGTCATCGCATTAAAGCATCGTATAAATATTTGGCTGATTCGACTGAATATACATTTGAAGGTAAATACTCACACGCATCAACTCCACAAAAAGGTCAGAATGCGGCTGTATATGCGTTGAACTTTGTAGCTGCTGCTTATCAGGATGAAGCTGCGGCTGCACTAAGTACATGTTTGTACAGTTATCACGGGACTGGTTTTAATATTGAGTTTAATGGAGCACATATGCATGATCTGACATTGAATCTGGGAATCGTTCATATTGAGAAAGAGAACTTTGATTTAACGCTGGATATCCGCTATCCAAATGATGTCGATTTTGACTTTTGTATAAATAATATCGAAAATACCTTAGCTAAAGATGCATCTTGGTTAACCATGGAGGTAGTCGCTCATAAAGAACCGCTGTTTGTAGATCCAAACTCAGATTTAGTAAAGACATTGCACAATGTCTATCGTGAAGTTAGCGGTGATGACTTTACTCCCTTAAAAACCATGGGTGGTGGCACCTATGCCCGAACGCTTCCTAACTTTGTTGCTTACGGCATGTCCTTTCCGTTGCGTAAACTGCCGGATTTTGCCGGAGATGCTCATCAAAAAGATGAAGCCATAGAAATCGAATCGCTTATTATGGCGTGTGCGATTTATGCACAAGCACTTTATAGACTAACTTATGAGAATGAGAAATAAGCCTTGGGCGATCCCGTTTCTTGAATCATTCGGTGAAACGGTCGTCAAAGAACCTCAACTAGTTGCATCAACATGGAAAAACCGCTTAAATTGCGAGATATTGCATGTTGAAATCGGCAGTGGCAAAGGTGATTATTGGAATAACATGGCCCATATGTATCCGACTCATGGGTGGGTTGCGATTGAAAAAGATCGCAATGTTGCCGCAACTTGCCTAAGGAAAAACGAGGATGACATATTACCGACGATGGCACTTGTCAACTTGGATGCCAAAGACATTGGTTTGTGGTTTGCTGATGGAGAAATCGATGTTTTGCATTTGAATTTCTCAGATCCATGGCCTAAAAAGGGTCACAGTAAGCGTCGATTGAGTCATGCGGATTTTCTAAAGGAATACAAACGAATGCTTTCAGAAGAAGGGGAGATTCAATTGAAGACCGATAATAGCGGTTTGTTTGAATTCTCTTGCGTACAGATGAGTAATAACGGTTTTATCTGCAAAGATTTGTCGGTAGACTATCGTCGGGTGGATCATCCGGAAGATGCCATCACAGAATATGAACAACGCTTTTTAGATTTGAATCAACCCATTTATCGGGCTACATGGAGGATGAAAGATGAGTAAAGATTACTTAATGAAGACTTTGGCCGACTTATCACAGATTTACGGTGTAAGCGGTCAGGAACAATATGTTTCCCGATACTTAAAGAATGAGTACCTGAAATATACAGATGAAATCATTTATGACAATCTGGGCAGTATTTTTGCTGTTAAGCGAAGTAAGAAAGCAAATGCGAAAAAAGTGATGATTGCCGGACATATGGATGAAGTCGGATTTATTGTAAAAACAATTACGAAAACCGGCTGTCTAACCTTACATCCGATTGGCGGTTGGTGGTCACAGACATTGCTTGGACAACGAGTTGCTGTAATCAATAGTAAAGGAGATGTATTTAAAGGTGCGATCGGATCGATACCTCCGCACTCCTTAACGGAGGCTGATCGAAAAAAGCCGATGGAAATCAAAGACATGCTTGTCGATATCGGTGCTAAAAATAAAGAAGAAGTTGAAAAACTAAACATCCGCCCTGGAGATATGATTGTACTTGAAGGTGACTTTCAAGTATTGGCCAATGGTAATCGATTGTTGGCTAAGGCTTTTGATAATCGATACGGATGTGCCATGGGATTAGCATTATTGGAAGCTTTTAAGGATGTCGAACTTGAAGTCGATCTTTATGTCGGTGCAACCGTTCAGGAAGAAGTCGGATTGCGTGGCGCTCAAACAGCAGCTTCAATGATTAATCCTGATTTGGCCATTGTGTTTGACTGTTCTCCGGCCAATGATGCTGCGGGTGATGAAACTGCCTTTGGACAGTTAGGCAAAGGACTGTTGATTCGCTTTGTGGATGCCAATTATCTGCCGAATCGCTGTTTATTGGATGCTCTAATCGATGTTTGTACTAGTGAATCATTGCCTTATCAATACTATGTTTCTATGGGTGGGACTGATGCTGGGGCGATACACAAAAATACGGATGGCGTCGTTACGTTGACTATGTGCATTTGTGCACGCAATATTCATACCAACAGTTCCATCATAGATCTAAATGACTTAAGTGTTGCATACCAGGCAGCTTTGAAATTTGTTGGCGGGTTGAATGATGAACAAATATCTGCTATGATTTCTTGTAATCAATAGTGAACGGAGGTGAGCAGATGCGAAAATATCTTATTGTATTAATCATATTTATCAGCGGATGCTCAGTATCCGGTGATTCTCTCAATCAACAAATCGATGCCAGTATTGCCTTAGTTTCCTCGCAGTCAGCCATTGATTTGAAAAACAACAATTTACCACTTTACAGTTATTATTTACCACGTAACATTGGCAAACGAAGCTCCAATCAATTAGCTACGACACTTGTAAGCTACGATGAAGAAGTTGTTTTGAGTCTGGATATTGCCTCAATCATTATGAATCGGTTTTACCGTGTTCAATTAGCCGGACAATTACGACCGTTATATGGAACGCAAAATGCACTTGTTGTAAAAAACGGTTCACTTACTGATATTAATGGTTCCATGATTGATTATCGGATTGTCGTATTGCCCTTTAGCAATGATCGATACATGGTATATGTACAAAATCAAGATTTTCTAATAAGTTCAATGTTGCCACTATCAAAGATTCAACCGGTTCTTACCGATATGTTAATTGTGTTAAGAAGTGCCAAGGCGCAATCAAATGACATCGTGAGTATGTTTTCAAACAAGGTCGTTGTGGATTACAACCGAATTTCAAAGGAACTAATTGAATTTATCGCACCTGAATCCGGCACGATTGTTGACATGCTCAAGCTGATCACCGGTGATTTTGATTTCGATGAAACTTTGCCTGATGACTATTACGATGATGATGTGATTGAAATTCCCGAAGAGCAACCACAGGAAGAAGGCGATCAAGATGTCGAAGGAGTCGAATAAATCTACTGTGGTCAGGGTTTTTATGCATCGTGATTTCCCGAGTGTGCTGATGGTGAAGTTCAATGATGAACCGGTAAGCTCAGTTGAAAATTTGCCGGAGGCTGTCTTGCTTTATAGTACATCTGAGTTGATTGGAGTTAATTTGCTCAACACTCCCTTTATAAAAAACGGCTTTGTACCATTGTATGAAGAATTAATAGACTATATTGAAGAACAATTTTCTGAGTTGAATTTATTCATTGATATAGATCAGAAATCCTACTTTATCTGTGGTAGAATCACAAAGATTGATCCACATCCGCTTTCAGAACATTTACATATTTGTACGGTAGATATCAATGAAAAAGAGTTAAGCATCGTGTGTTCTGCTAAAAATGTAAAAGCAGACATGCTTGTCGTTGTCGCATTACCCAATGCAATTTTACCGGATGGAACATTGATCTCAAACGGTAAAGTAGCCGGAGTACCTTCACAAGGCATGTTGTGTTCATTATCAGAGATTACCGGCGGGAAAAAACCGGTTCGAGGTTTAATTGAATTACCGAAAGGCACCGAATGCGGATCCAACTTGGATATCGCCGGTCTAGGAGAAACGTTATGCTAAAAAAACTGTTATCATTGTTTTTTGAAGAAGAGGAAATCGTTGAAGAAAAGATCGTCGAAGAAGTAGTCGAGCCGACTGTTAAGAAGGTTGAAGTCAAGAAAACCGAATCCAAAAAGGTAGAAAATGGCAAAATTACTGAGAAGGAAGAGATTCCTCTTGAAATGTTTATGGTCAAGGAAAAGGAATTTGTTGATATAAAGGCAGATGATTTTGAGGTTGCAGAATATAAGCCTGCCATTAAGAAAATCGATGTTGATAAAGAGAAAGACGTTGAAGTCAAACCGATTCGACAACCGGTAAAGACTGAATCAAAACCATATGAATTTTCACCGGTTATCAGTCCTATTTTCGGTCGTTCTGACAAAGAAGAGCCGGTTAAGACCGTGGTTCAATCCATGCCGGTGGAAGAAAGTAAGAGTATTTTAGGGACGATCATCAGTCCGATTTATGGAATTACTAAAAATAAAAACCGTCCGGTCGAAATCAAACAGACTGCGACGATCGAAAATTTTACTTTAGAGCAAATGCTTGGAGTTGAAAAGAGTGAGAATTTCATGCAGGACAGTTTTGACTTAATCGTAGAAGAGGAGCAGCCGTTATCAAAGGAAAAGCCTAAAACACTGATGAGCCTCTTTGAGGAAGATGAGGAGAGCGAATGATATTTCTTATAGGTATCAAAGGATCTGGAATGGCATCATTGGCATGTATGTTACATGACATTGGTGAAGCTGTTTCCGGAAGTGACATCGATAAACACATTTTTACTGAAGACGAGCTACATCGCCGTAATATTCCGGTGTACCCGTTTTTGGCACACAAAATCTTGGATCATTCTACCGTGATCATCGGTAATGCTTTCTTGGATGATTTTGAAGAAGTACAGCAGGCACGTGCCAACAGGACGCTGAAAATTTTTAGATATCATGAATTTTTAGGAAAGCTGATGGAGAATTATCGGACAATCGCTATTGCCGGCAGTCATGGTAAAACAACGACAACCAACATGGTCTCAACCATGATGGGTCAGTATTTTAATACTGGACATTTAATCGGCGATGGAGATGGATTGTTAAGTAAAAAAGATCGTTATCTGGTTGCGGAAGCCTGTGAATATCGCCGTCATTTTTTGGCATATCGCCCGCAGATTGCAGTAATTACCAACGTAGATATTGATCATGTCGATTATTTCAAAGATGAGGCTGATTATGCTTTGGCATATGAACAGTTCTCTGAAAATGTCAGTGAAGTGTGCATTGTATTTGGTGATGATCCGCGCTCACGTAATCTTCAACTTTCTTCTAGTGTGCTGTTTTACGGAGTTGAAGAAGGAAATGATGTACTGGCTACTAGCATAGTAGAAACTCCTACATCAACGTCCTTTGATGTGACGATTCTTGGTAATCATTTTGGCCGCTTTGAACTGCCTTTTGTCGGTACTCACATGCTTTACAACAGTCTTGCAGCCATTACCATCGGCTATTTGGAAGGGCTGACTGCCGTACAGTGTAATCAAGGTCTTTCGTTGTTTAAAGGTGCAAAACGCCGTTTTGTCATCTCTCAAGTCAAGGACAGTATTTTCATCGATGACTATGCTCATCATCCTACGGAGGTGTCGGTCACTGTCGATGCGGCTCGTAAGCGTTATCCCGGTATGACTTTGATTGCGATATTTAAACCGCACCGAGTTTCTAGGGTATTGCATTTTGCAAAAGAGTTTGCCGAAGCATTATCGAAGGCGGATGTGGTGGCTTTGTGCCCCTTTACAAGCATTGATGATATGGAAGAAGGCATCGATATTGATATCACTTATCTTTCGAATATGATCGAAGGAAGTTTCATTGTCGATGAAAACGAGCAAGACGCATTGCGCTTAGCAGGGTTCAAACCAGCCGTATATTTGTTTATGAGTTCCAAAGACATTTATAATCTAAGTGATTCAGTAAAGCGCTATCAATAATCTTGAAAATATTTTCAAAATTGTGTACAATAATTCTGAGGTGATTAATATGAATGAATTAATGAGCGCATTACAAGATGTATCAGTACAGTTATTACCTTTTTTAGGAGTAGTTGTACTGATTTTTCTTATATTAATCTTGCGCAGAGTGTACTTGCTATTAGCGGATGTTGGAGTTACGGTCTTAAAAGTAAATACGGCTATGGACAAAGTAAATTCCAGTTTAGACGAGTTCAGGGCACCATTGTCAACAATCTCTCGTCTTTCGCATTCGATTGATTTAGTACATACAGCGACCGAATCAGCGGTTAAAGGTGCAGTTCGTGTCGTATCAGAAAATTACGAGTGGATCAAGGACACCGCAGTATCAGCGGTCAATAAAGTTAAAACAAAGAAAACACAACAGAAAGGAGAGACTGAAAATGAGTGAAGTTAAAGAACGAGTTGAGCAGACTGTTGATGAAATCAACAACGACGTGGAAAATTTTAAAGAAGATGTCGATCAGGTAATCGTAGAACTTGAAGACAATGAAAAAGACAAAGTCTCAAAAATTAAGGATGATGTTGTTAAGGCTATCGAGAATGTCATAGAGTCAACCAGAAAACTTATTAAGGATTTGAAAGAAGATGAAGAATTGAAAGCGAAGCTTCTTCATGCAAAAGAAAAAACCATTGAATTATTAAATGATGCGAAAACGAAACTGGTGGAAATTAAAGATGATGAAGCTTGGAAAGAACGGTTTGCTGTTGTTAAAAACAGGACGGTTGAAATCAAGGACAAGGTCGTAGATAAAGTATCCGAAAATGAAGAGTTCGTCGAAAAAGTCACTGATTTTAAGGATAAAGCTGTCAAAGTGACTGTTGAAACTTATGAAAATGCTAAAGAAAAAGTTGATGAATTTATTAATCGTCCTGATGTTCAAGAGAAGATTGAAGGCGCGAAAGAGAAGACTGTTGATTTAGCTGAAAAAGCAGTAGATAAACTTAAAGACTGGCTTAAGCCAAAAGCTAAAGAAGAAGAAAAGTAGGTGGGGAAATGAAACGTGTTACTATTTATGATGTAGCTAATGAGGCAAAAGTATCTTTGGCTACTGTATCTCGGGTTATAAACGGGTTGGAAATCGTGCGGGAAGATACGCGTGCCCGCGTTGAACTTGCTATCGATAAACTTGGGTACAAACCCAATGCCATTGCTCAAGGCTTGGCTTTGCAAAAGACTACTACGATCGCATTGGTCGTTCCGGAAGCCAGTTTTAATTATACCGGACAGATCATCAACGGATTGTTGGATGTTGCAAAGATTTACAAGTACAATATTATGTTGCACACAACGACGGAAGGAATTCTTGAAATCAATGAGATCATTGAGAATATCATTAAGTCGCGTGTTGACGGTGTTGTTATATTCAATGATAAACTTTTATATGATGAGCTGAAAGAATTGACAAAGTATCAGTTTCCGATCGTATTGATTGGTAATCGTATGTCCGAAAACAATGTTGCTTGTGTTTATGTAGACATTGAAAAAGCAGCTTATGAGTTAGCTTTGCAGTACATTGGTCGTGGTCTAAAGGACATAGCTATCGTCCAAGATCGCAAAAATTCTTATGCTATCAACCAATTGATCAAAGGGGTAACACGTGCATTTGAAGAGAATCAATTAAAGTTTGAACATTATATTGAGATTCCAGCAATGTATCGCAGTTCTTATGAGTTTTTGTCTAACTATTTCAAAGACAAAAGACATGATTTGATCATCGCCTATCGTGATTCACAAGCGTTGGCCGCAATTAATGCTGCCAATGAAAATGGAATCGCCATTCCTAAAGAAATGGAAATCATTTGTGTCATCGATACAAAATACAATGCAATGGTACGCCCGCGCCTTTCTAGCTTCTCGATACCTTCGTATGATTTAGGTGCAGTAGCGATGCGAATGATGACCAAACTTTTACACCAAGAATTATTTGAAGAACGTGAAATTGAATTGAGTTATTTGTATACACCGCGCAAATCCACGAAGTAATTGACGATTGACGTAAGATTATATATAATTGCAGTATCGCAAAGACGGGAAGAAGTAATTGCAAGTTCTTCAGAGAGACAGTGGCTGGTGAAAACTGTTGTGTGAAGCAATGAAATACAACCTTGAGCTTCTTTATGAAAAGTAAAGACGTTACCGGCGTTAACGGATAAAGTGCACGAAAGTGAACTAAGGTGGTACCGCGCATTAGCGCCCTTGGACTCAAGGGCGTTTTTTATTTGAAGGGAGAAAAATATGGATTTTTTAGATGAATTGATGTGGCGAGGGCTAATTAAAGATGTTACAGATTTAGAGGGTTTAAGGGAAAGAATAAAAAGTCCGATGACCGTTTATTGTGGTTTTGATCCCACAGCAGATTCGTTGCATATCGGCCATTTGCAACAATTACTGCTTTTAAAACGTTATCAACAACAAGGACATCATCCAATCGCTTTGATTGGAGGAGCGACCGGTATGATTGGCGATCCGCGTCCGACAACAGAGCGTTCGCTTCAGACACTGGATGAGATCAATCAAAATATCATCGGTATTTCCTCACAAATTCGATCGATTTTGTGCAATACGGACTTGCCAGTAACCATCGTTAACAACTACAATTGGCTAAGTAAAATTGATATTTTAACTTTTTTACGCGATTTTGGTAAGCATTTTAATGTTAATTACATGATTGCCAAGGATATTGTTTCGACTCGATTGGCAACGGGGATTTCATTTACAGAATTTACGTATACAATTTTACAAGCGGCTGACTGGTTGCATCTGTATCAAAACCATGATTGCGAGATGCAAATCGGCGGAAGTGATCAATGGGGAAATCTGACTAGCGGTA
>CAKMJZ010000033.1 GCA_927435855.1 uncultured Erysipelotrichaceae bacterium | reverse complement strand
CTGTCAACGAATATACTGAGTGTGGCAAGTGCGCGGATTTGTTCCGAGGTCAAATTTTTCGTCATCTTCTTCTCCTTAAGTGATGTACTCATTATAGCGAAAATCCAAGCGATGCTCAATATAAAGTGTGATATACTTTGTATCGGAGGATGATGCAATGAATAGAATGTTTTTACTCGTTGTTGTTTTTGTATTTATCTTATCTGGATGTAATGTTCAAATCATCGATACGACGTGGAAGTATGATAAAGCCTATATCAATGTCGGAAGCGAAACGATCATCTGTGAAGTAAGTTCGTGGAAAGATTTTGAGAACAGCGATATGCTTCAAGTCCGTTGTAAAGATGGCCGAACATTCTTGGGTCACAGTTCCGTGATTATTTTGGTTGACGAATAAGATGTTTCTAGCGGTTGCTGATCAGCAAATTCAGGTAAATATTGTGCGTCAGAAACGAAGAAGTCTGACCATTCAAGTCAAAGATGGGCAGATTTTTGTGATGGCTCCACTCTTAATGAGCGAACATACGATTCTTGGATATCTTGTCAAAAAGACTCGATGGATCAAAAATCGTCTAGCTCAAGTTTCCTTGCCGGAATTTGATTTTGAACAGGGTTACTTTTTTCTGTTTGGTGTAAAAACTTCGATTTTGGAAAATCAAGAAAAGTTAGACCTTGATTCAACTTATCTTAACGAACGATGTATTTTCTGGCAGAATTATCTCAATTTGTATCCAACGAAGGTACATACTAGATTGATGAGGCGCAGCTGGGGACGGTGTTCTGTGTCCGGTACGATTACGTTGAATGTACGTCTGATCCATTATGATAAGCGGTTTATTGATGCAGTGATCGTCCATGAGTTAGTTCACCTCATATATATGAATCATTCAAAGTCATTTAAGAATGCGTTGGTTGAAGCACTGCCTGAATACAATGTGTGGATTAAACTCAATCGACTTTCATAATTCAATAAGCGATATCATTAAGATGGTGTGAGCTGAGTTTACGGATTAATAATTAACTTTAAAGAAGTGGTTTCCCATTGAAATCATTTTTTTGTTTTCGAATCCATATTCACTGTATTGCACGATATATTATACGATTTTGATTGATTTTCGATGGCGGTTTGATATGATTTACACAACAAATCGATTTAATTGTCGGGGGAAACATATGAACAAAGCGATTAAACTCTTCCTTCTGGTATTTACTCTTTTTTTTACGTTAAGCGGATGTGGAGCAAGTGTTCAAAAACAACAGCTTGAAGAGGACATTCTGCGAAATGCTTTACTGATTCGAAATTCGTATACTGACAAAACATTTGAGGAAGTCGAATGTATAAAAGAAGGTGACAGACTCAATGTGACTTTCAATATTGCCTTACAATGGGATAAAGCGAGTATGGAAGGGACAGCCAAACTTGAGTACTTTTTAAAGGATAACAAGTACAGATTTATTAAGAGTGATGTTGAAGTTACTAAGCTGATTCCCAAAATCTCGATTGATATTGACAAGATCCATTCATTAATCAAGGATCAGATAAGAAACGGATTGATTAATGAGACCAAGAAAATTACAGGTGATCTGCCCATCGAAGTAGACAATGTTGTAAATATCAGTGACACCCAACAAAAAATCGAGGTCATCGAGAAGTTTAACGATGAGATATGGAGTTATCAAGCCAATTATCAGGTTCTTGCCAACTTTTCAATCGATAACTATTGGGAATATCAGCTAATCGATGCAACTGTAATGGAAAAAGTTGATTGGAATGGAGATTATCGTATAGTTTTTGATAATCCTGAGAATTTTAGTGATTACGGTGAACGACAAAATTACTATGAAATCAATGAGGTTATCATTTTGTCGATCAGTGGAGAGTATTCACTAAAACAACGATTCACATTTACGGACGATAAAAACATGACAGTTGAAGTTCTTGAAATCAATGAACATAGTCAAAGTACATTAACCAAAGATGGAGTGACTCTTCAGATCAAACCCATCCATAATAATGTCATACATCTCAATCAATCGCCAAGAAGACTGAGATTGCCACTAAATGAGCGAGTATATTTGAATGTCGCGTATGACTATTGGATGGATTACACGAATTTACGTTTTATGGCGGATAACTCATACGATATGTATGCTACGATGACGAAAATAAAATGATTAAACAAAATGAAAACTGCGCCGAAATTCGACGCAGTGTTTTTTTATGCTGATGTAAATTCAAACTGACTTTGATACAGCTGGGCGTAGAAGCCATTCTTCGCCATCAGTTCTGTGTGGGTGCCTTGTTCGATGACTGATCCCTGATTAATGACCAGAATATTATCCGCATCACGGATGGTGGACAGTCGATGGGCAATAATGAAACTGGTTCTGCCACGCATCAGCTTGCTCATCGCTTTTTGAATGAGCACTTCCGTACGGGTATCAACCGAACTGGTCGCTTCATCGAGAATCAGAATGGCTGGATCTGCTAGGAAGGCGCGTGCTATCGTGAGCAACTGCTTCTGACCGGCCGAAATGTTACTGGCTTCCTCATTGATGACCATATCATAACCATCAGGGAGGGTCTTAATGAAGTGATCGGCCTTTGCATTATCCGCGGCTTGGACGATTTCCTCAAAGGTTGCGTCATGGTTAGAGAAGGCGATGTTCTCACGGATCGATCCATTGAACAACCAGGTATCCTGAAGCACCATTCCGAAGATCTTGCGCAAATCCTTGCGCTTTAAATCACGGATATCGACACCGTCAATCTTAATACTGCCATGATTGACATCATAGAAACGCATGAGCAAGTTGATTAAGGTGGTCTTACCGGCACCGGTAGGACCGACGATCGCAATGCGCTGACCCGGCTTGACATCAATGTTTAACTGTTGGATAAACACATTGTCCTGCGAGTATCCGAAGGAAACATTTTCAAAGGTAACCGAACCTTCGACATGGTCGAGCGTGGCTGGATTTGTGCTTTCTTTTGGTTCTTCATCTTCATCCAAAAACTCAAACACCCGCTCCGCAGCGGCAACCGTGGATTGAAGAATATTGGCAATTTGTGCGGTTTGATTGATTGGTTGAGAAAAATTGCGTGTGTATTGGATAAACGATTGAATATCACCGACTCGTATCTTTCCGTCAACCACCAGATAACCACCCAATACCACCACCGCTACATAGGAAAGATTGGATATAAAGGAAATGATTGGCATCATCATACCGGAAATAAACTCCGCTTTCCACGTTGTTTCGGTGAGGGAGTCACTGAGCTTATCAAATTTCTCGATGGAACGTTTTTCTGCGTTGAACGCCTTAACGATGCTATGAGCCCCAAAGTTTTCTTCAATCATCCCATTGAGCTCACCCAGTTTGGCGGCGCGTTGACGGAAGTAGTTTTGGCCGACCTTCACGATCGAACCAATCAAGATTAAGCTGACCGGTAAACTGATCAGGGAAATCATGGTCATGGGAACATTGATGATTAGCATCATAATAAGAATACCGATGACCGTGGTTACTGATGTCACCACGGAAGTTACGGATTGTTGTAAGGAATTGGCAATCGTATCGACATCGTTGGTTATACGGCTTAATATATCCCCAAAAGGTTCACTATCGTAGTATTTTAGAGGAACTTTACTTATTTTCTCCGTAATCATCCGTCGAAACGCATACGTAATCTTCTGTGCAACTCCGGCCATTAAAAAGGATTGAAAATAGGTAAATGCGGAGGATGCGATATACAGTGCTAACATAATTAATAGCATCTGGGATACATAGCCCATATCGATGGAAGCACCCGGAACTCCCATGGCCATCATCATCGCACCTTCAAAAATCTTCGACGTAATATCTCCCAAAAGCCGCGGTGAGAAAATCGCAAATATCGTTCCGGCGATGGCAAGCAGGAAAATAAAAATTAACTGAAGCCAGTAATCCGAGGAAAAACGCACAAGACGCATCAAGGTCGACTTAAAGTTTTTCGCCTTGGCTCCGCCTTGCATCGCCATCATCGGACCGCCCATACGTGGACCGCGCGTCATGCTAATTCCTCCTTACTCAGCTGCGAAGCAGCAATTTCCAGATAAACCGGACATTCTTCTAATAACTGTTGATGCGTGCCGCTCCCGACGATTGTACCGTTTTCCAATACGATGATCTGATCGGCATGGCGGATCGTACTGACTCGCTGCCCGACAATCAATACGGTAGCATCAGCTAATTTATCTTTAAGAGCTTTGCGTAATAGAGCATCCGTTTTATAATCCAACGCCGAAAAGCTGTCATCAAAGATGTATATTTCCGGTTTCTTAGCTAAGGCACGGGCAATGGAAAGTCGTTGTTTTTGACCACCCGACACATTGGTAGCACCTTGAGCAATCAGATACTCCAAGCCTTCGGCTTTTTCCGCAACAATTTCCTTCGCTTGTGCAATGTCTAGTGCTTCAACAATATCTTCATCCTTCGCATCTACCGTTCCATAACGGATATTACTGTCAATCGAACCAGAGAACAACACACCCTTCTGGGGGATATAGCCGATTTTATCGCGAAGCGTTGTTTGTTTATAGTCGCGAATGTCGACTCCATCGACTTTGATTGACCCCGCCGTAACATCATAGAACCGTGGAATCAGGTTGACTATGGTGGACTTACCGGAACCGGTCGAACCAATAAAAGCGGTGGTCGTGCTGGCTTTGGCCGTAAAGGAGATATCTCGAAGCACATCTTTCTGGGCATCGGGATAGCGGAAGTAGACGTTTTCAAAAGCTATTTCGCCACACAGCGAACAATCATTGGTTTTTGGATATTGGGGATCGTTGATTTGAGGTTCAATAGCCAAAACCTCCGCAATGCGCTTACCACTGACGGCGGCGCGGGGATACATGATAAAGGCCATAGACAACATAACAAAGGAGAATAACATGGAGGTCGCATATTGAATAAAGGCCAACATATCACCGACATTCAAGGTTTGGGCATTGATGCGATCAGCACCGACCCAGACTATCAGAATGGTGGATAAGCTCATTATTAACATAATACCCGGAAACATAAAGGACATGATCTGTTGTAGAATGGTATTATTGACCCGAACTTCCTCACTGACTTCATGGAATTTTTCTTCTTGAGAAGATTGGGCATTGAAGGCCCGAATAACGCGGATTCCAGTCAGATTTTCACGGGCTGCCAGATTCAGTTTGTCGATTAATTTCTGAACCAATTTATAGCGCGGAGTTACTAAGGTAAACAGGGTCACAATCATAAAGACGAGCAGGGGAATGACCACCGCAAATATCCAGGACATTGATGCGTTAAGTGCATAGGCTTTAGAAAAGCCAATGATCGCATATAGTGGTGCGGATATCATCATTCTCAGCATCATAGTAATCATCATCTGAACCTGTTGAACATCGTTGGTATTGCGGGTAATCAGTGATGCCGTGGTAATTTTCTCGAATTCTATAAGAGAAAAGTTTTCGATTTTAATAAATAAATCTTTTCGAATTCGATTGGACAGACTTGCACCGATGCGAGCAGAAATAAAACTTATTGAAATGGCTAAGACTGAGACGACAAGAGCAATCAGTAACATTTGTGTACCGATTTCAATAATCAGCGGAACATCTCTAGTCAGAATTCCTTCATTGATAATGCGGCTCATATAATCAGGTAGTTCGAGTTCAAGCAGGGTTTGAGAGAAAACCAAACCGAAAATCAGCGGTATCTGCCACCAGTAATATCGTAAGTAACTATAAACTTTCTTCATTTGTATTCTCCTTCGGTTGGTTTGATAATATCTGATTGGCCTTTTCCATCAATTGTAATAACAACACAAAATCGTCTTGCATCTGGTCTTTAAGCAAGTCGATCTGCTTTTGATACATACTACAATTGGCTAAGAAGGCTTCCATAGCTTTTTGTTGTATCACAATGCGCGTTTTACGGCGGTCGATTGAATCAAACTGACGGGTGATATACTGCATTTTTTCCAGTTGGTTGAGAATCGGTGTAATCGCGGGTCGGGATAAATTGAGTGCTTTACTGATTTGTGAGGGAAAGGGGAAACTTTTATTTTGCTCGACAAAATGAGCAATCATCATCAGAACCATGATTTCACTTGGTCTCAAATCGCTTTGTTTGGGTCGCGGTTTGAAATTGTGCATAAATCGATGAATGACTTCGGTGTTTTTGTCTTTAAGGAATTTATGAAACATGTCCACCTCCAATATAGTTAAACAAGCTTAACTATTAATCTAGATGTATTATACTCCTGTACCAACAATTGTCAAACAAATAACTCCATAAGTTTTTTGGTCCGTTTGACATCCCCTTGGATTTGTTCTATACTTTTTATGTAAGGGGATTAAACACCCCAGTGGTTCAGCGTTCGTAAACACGGCAATTAGCCCGTATACTGTGTGAAACTTGAGACTTTATCAACGGGTAGAGTCTTTTTTTATATGTTAGAGGAGAAAAAATGGAAAAAGAAAAACCATGGCATACGTTATCGATTGAGGAAACCGTTAAGGACATTGATGTCCAACAGGGATTGAGTGAAGCTGAAGTTGAAGAACGATTAAAGACATATGGTCATAATCAACTCGATGCCGCAAAGAAAAAGAATATTCTGATTACGATTCTTGAACAGTTTAAAGATGTAATGATTATTATATTAATCATCGCCGCTATTATCAGCGGCCTTTTGGGTGAAGTCGTCGATGCGGCTATCATTATGGCCATTGTTATCATTAATGCAATTCTAGGATACATTCAACATGCGAAAGCGGAAAATGCGCTTAAAGCACTTGAGGATTTATCTGCACCGACATCGAGAGTAATTCGTGATGGTGTGGAAACCGTCATTACCAAAAATTTGGTAGTTCCCGGGGATGTTCTCATTTTAGAAACCGGGGATTTAGTCAATGCGGATATGCGTCTGATCAAAACAAGCAGTCTTCAAATCCAAGAATCTTCTTTAACAGGAGAGTCGGTTCCGGTATCGAAGGATGCTGAGGAAGTCATCGAAGAGAAATCGCCGTTGGGGGATCGTTTGAATATGGCCTATGCTTCCGGTCAGGTGACCTATGGTCGTGGGATCGGACTTGTTACGGCAACCGGTATGAAAACCGAAGTCGGACGTATTGCTACGATGCTCAGTAAAACCAAAGACGAAATGACACCGCTTCAGAAGCAATTAAATCAGTTGGGTAAAGTATTGGGAATCGTGGCATTACTGGCCTGCGGTGCGATATTTGTGGTCGGAATCCTTCAAGGCAAAGAACCTTTTGAAATGTTTTTGACCGCGGTATCCTTAGCGGTGGCCATTATTCCGGAAAGTCTACCAACGGTTTCGACGATTGTGCTGGCCTTGGGTGTCTCACGGATGGTTGAGCGTAATGCGATAATCAAGACGTTACCATCGGTAGAGACCTTAGGTTCTACGACGGTCATTTGTTCCGATAAAACCGGTACGTTAACGCAGAATATAATGAAAGTCGTGCGTACGTGGGTCAGTAATGATCAACATCTAGAGACGTTGGCACTAGCAAATCGTTTGTGCAATGATTCGCGTCAAGTGGATGGCGTTTGGGTTGGGGATCCAACTGAAACAGCGCTGGCGGAATGGGCAAATGAATCAATCAAAGAGGAAACATTAGATCAGTATCCGCGGATCGCAGAGGTACCGTTTGATTCCGGTCGTAAGCGTATGACGACCGTGCATAGTCATAAAGATGAGAACATCGCCTATATCAAAGGTGGCGTCGATGAAATTTTGAATATTTCGACCCATATTCTTGACGGTGGGAATGTTAGGGAAATCAATGAAGAAGATAAGAAAATGATTCATCAACAGAACCTTACCATGGCAGAAGATGCCTTACGCGTCTTAGCGGCCTCATATAAAGTTGTGAAGGGTGAAGTCGTTGATGGCGATATGAATTTGGAAAGTGATGCGATTTTTATCGGTCTGACCGGTATGATCGACCCACCGCGTCCAGAAGTGACTGAAGCGATTGTTAAGTGTAAGCAAGCCGGTATAGATGTGGTCATGATCACTGGAGACCATGCTGTAACCGCTAAAGCGATTGGCAGAGAAATTGGCTTGTTGACGGATGACATGTTAGTCATCAGCGGCGTCGATTTGGATGCGATGAGCGATGACGACTTATTTAATCAGGTAAAGGATATCGGAGTATATGCCCGCGTATCCCCAGAACATAAAATGCGAATCATCGCAGCGTTTAAACGTCATGGCGATATCGTTGCAATGACAGGCGATGGAGTCAATGATGCTCCAGCTTTGAAGAATGCGGATATCGGTGCGGCGATGGGAATCGTCGGAACCGAAGTAGCGAAAAGTGCGGCCGATATGATATTGACCGATGATAACTTTGCAACGGTGGTAGCGGCGGTTGAAGAAGGTCGTCGCATAAGGGATAACATCACCAAATCGATTTCTTATTTGCTTAGCTGTAATGCCGGAGAATTATTTGTACTATTGTTGGCGGTTGCGCTTAACTGGCCACTGCCTTTATTAGCCATTCATATTTTATGGATTAATTTGGTGACGGATTCACTTCCGGCCTTAGCATTGGGTGTCGATCCGGCTCAAGAAGGTATTATGAGTCGTAAACCCGATACTTCGCAGTCGTTAATGAATAAATCTATGATCATCCGTATTTTATTGGGTGGTACTGCAATCGGAGCTGTAACGACGGTAGCTTTCTTATTAGGTAATCAAATCAACATTGAAAGCGGTCGTACAATGGCATTCTCTGTGCTTGGATTCTCGCAGTTATTCTACTCTCTCTACGTGCATTCCGGTCATATGACCCTCTTTAAATCCTTGTTAACCAATAAGTACTTGTGGTTGGCAATCATCGTAAACATGGCGATGATGTTTGGGGTATTACTAATTCCGCCGATTCAAAGCATATTTAAGCTGACTTCGGTGAGCTTAGAGAATTGGGGTTGGATCATGGGGTTATCCTTGATACCATTACTGTTATTTGAAACATCGAGAATATTCATTAAAAAATAGAAAGCGCGCTTTCTATTTTTTTTGCATCCACGACTGAATCAGACTTGCATCCGGATCAATGAAGATTGTTTTATAGTTTGAGATCCTTACCAAACCGGCAACCGATTTAGGGATCTTTTTTATGTTTTTCACCTGCGTGTAATTCACCGGCACACTGGAAGAGTGGCGGGCTTTGGAGTAGTAGGCGGCTAAATGAGCGGATGCCCGGATAACCTCTTCATCAAAGTTATCGGTCACAACAATGACATGAGCTCCATGGGTATCCTTGGCATGAAACCACCAATCATCTTTTCTGCCGAGTTTGAAGGACAGAAAGTCATTTTGAAGGTTGTTTTTACCGACATAGATCGTGGTATGGTCATTGAATTTGATGGTTAAGTAATTGGGCTTGGTTTCCTTTTGTTTTCTAATCTTCGAAACCACAGCCGGCATATAACCGCGCTTAGCAAGTTCTTGGCGGATTTCCTTGGCATCCTGCACATCCGCAATCTCGAGTTGTTGTTGAAGGGCTTCGAAATACGTGATTTCCTCTTGGCACAAATCGATTTGATTTTGTATGTGTGGCTGACCGCTGTGACCTTTTTGATACTTTTGAAACAGTTTCTTCGCATTGGCTTTGACATCCAGTTTAGCATCTAAAGGTATCGTAATCATTCCTTCGCCATCAAAACGTTCGAAAGTTACTTCTTTTGCGCCTTTTGTGACTTGTTGAGGGTAGGTGTACAGATAGTCACCCATCTCACGCCACTTCTCACAGTCTAATGCTTCATCCAGGGCATGGTACAACTTGGGCAGTTTTGCCTTAAGCTTCTTCAATTCTCGGTTAACCAATTTGAAACTGTCCCCGGTCTGTTGTTTGATGCGTTCTTTTTGTTCGGATTGATAATATACTTCATCCAATCCTTGCATAAGCGGATAGGATTTGGAGGGAAGTTGCTTGTGTGTCAGAGGGATACAATGAAACAAATGATGATCAATTACGAAAAGTTGATCGCTGGATTGTATTTCTTGGAATATGTTTTGAAACGACTGACCGCTTTGCATGCGATATTGAATTTCCCCAGACAGTATCGGTGAGACACCGTGATAGCTTTTGGAAAAGTCGAGATGAGAGTCTTCGGTATTGCTATAAAAGGGATCTTCCTTATCTCCGGCATCGGGCAACTTATAAATCGCTCCAGGCTGAATGGTCCGCTTGGTATTTTCAAAAGGCGGAATACGTTTGAGAGCATCCAAAATCCGATCTTCTTCTAATAAGATGACATTGGCGTATTTACCCATCAGTTCAACGGCTATGGTTCGTGTGGTTAAGTCGCCCAGATCATTGCGCGTCTCTACGGTCAGATGAACGATGCGATCATAACCGATCTGCTCAATATGCTTTATCAAGCCGCCTTCAATATGCTTGCGCAACAACATGACAAAATGACTCGGCTCTTCCGGAGTACTGTAAGGCATATCTGAAAACTGCAAACGGTTGTACACCGAATGGCAAGATATGATCAGATTGTATTTCTTTTGGTTAAAGCATTGGAAGATGATTTCCGTCTGCGAAACCTGGTAAATTTTATTGATGCGCAAGGGCAGTGCCATCTTTAATTGCATCGTCAGCCGGTTAAGTAAAATTCCATCCAAAGCCATAGGTACATTCCCACTTTCGCAAAAACATTATAACATATTTGACAACCAGGGAGGATGTGAGTATCATTAATGAAAGGACCGGTGATTATGATGAAAAAAGGCCTTTTAGTCGTATTGAGCGGACCAAGCGGGGTGGGCAAAGGTACCATCCGTGACTTGTTCATCCGTCGACCTGAATTAAACTTAACTTTCTCGATATCGATGGCAACCCGTAGTAAACGGGCAACAGAGACTGACGGTGTCGATTATTATTTTGTGAGCAAAGAGCGCTTTGAAAGTGCGATTGCTAACGATGAACTGCTTGAATGGGCAGAATTTGTCGGTAACTACTACGGAACACCGTTGGCTGAAGTTGAGCGTTTGCGTCAACAAGGAAAAAACGTACTGTTGGAAATCGAAGTTCAGGGTGCCATTCAAATTAAGGACAAATGTCCCGATGCCCTAACGATCTTCATCGTTCCGCCCAGTATGGATGAGTTGGAACGTCGCATTCGCGGACGTCGCAGCGAACCGGAAGAGATCGTTCAGCAACGTCTGAACAAAGCATCCAAAGAGATGGAACTGACCGGTCAGTATCGTTATGTAGTATGTAATGAAGACCCGCAGTTAGCCGCCGATATCATATCGGTCATCATCAAACGTCACATGGAAGTGGTTAATGGTTAGCCACTTTTTTTGTTCGGACAAGTGATACAGTAGTGTATAATAGATGCAGGAGGAACCGTATGTACTATATTGACGTTTGGGTAGAACATCCTATAGGATTAGATGCACCATTGACATACTGGTGTCCTTTTGAGCATGTTAAAAAAGGGATGCGTGTCACCGTTTCCCTCAACCGTCAAGCCGTCGTTGGAATCGTCAGTGACGTTGATGTACAGGTTCCTGAAGGAATCGATGTTAAAGATGTGTTGTCTGTTCTCGATGAAGAACCGATTATCAATGAAGAATTAAATCAGTTGGCCCTTTGGATGGCATTGGATACCATATGTGATCCCATTCTGTGTTATAAAACCATCTTACCTCCTGTATTAAAGCCGCAATCATCATCCCAAAAGGCGAAAAGTGAGAAATGGTTAATTGTCAAAGCGGGGGAGTTTGAGCTTACATCGAAACAACGTGAAATATATGATGAAATTCTTTCTTATGGCGAAGTATTGTACTCATCCGTCAAATCCACCTCCATTCGCGATAAACTTATCGAAAAAGAGGCACTTCGTGTTGAAGTACGTGAAGTTGCCTATAGAAGAAATTCGAAACTGGGCTCAGTATCATCACTGGTACTATCGGATGCACAACGCGCCATCGTTGATGGGATAGACTTGAAAGAATATAGTGTTAACTGTATTTTCGGCGCAACCGGCAGTGGAAAAACCGAAATATACATGCGTATTGTCGATAAAGTATTAACCTCTGGTAAGCAAGTGATTTTGCTTGTGCCTGAAATATCCCTCACCCCGCAAATGCTCGATCGCTTTTATAAACGCTTTGGGGATGATATCATTGTCTATCACTCCCACTTGACTCCTCAACAACGCTACATCCAGTACATGCGCGCCAAAAACCAACAGGCATCGATTGCTATCGGAACTCGCTCCGCCATCTTTCTGCCCTTTGAAAACTTGGGATGTATCATACTCGATGAAGAGCACGATAGCAGTTTTAAACAAGACAAAGCTCCATTCTATCATGCCCGTGATATCGCGATTCACCGTGGCGAAACCTTTGGTTGTCCGGTAATCTTGGGTTCAGCGACTCCGGCTATGGAAACGTATGCGCGTGCCCTAAAAGGAGTGTATCGACTTTTCACCTTAAATCAGCGCATTACCAGTGATATGGCCAAGGTGACCTTGGTCGATACCCGACAGCTGTTGCGCCAACGTAAAAACAGTGAATTGAGCGATGTATTGCTTGAAGGAATCAAATTGCGCCTTGATTTAGGACAACAAGTCATCCTACTGCTCAATCGCAGGGGATATATGCCTATATTGACCTGTAAACAATGTGATGCGGTAGCCATGTGCCCCAACTGCGATGTCTCGTTAGCCTACCATAAAGCCGGCCAGAAAGCCACGTGTCATGTGTGTGGTTATACGCAAATCAAACTCGAATGCACGGCGTGTGGCAGTACGCAGTGGCAGGGATCAGGATTCGCGACTCAACGACTGGAAGAACAACTGAAAACACAATTTCCATCCGCCCGGATATTGCGTATGGATGCCGATACGACCCGTAAGACCGATGGTCATGCGATGTTGCTCAATGCCTTTGCTAAGGGTGAAGCTGATATTCTGTTAGGAACCCAGATGATTGCCAAGGGATTGGACATTCCCAATGTGACCTTGGTTGGAATCTTACAAGGGGATGCGGCCATGGGACGTCCGGACTATCGCAGCATTGAGAATACCTTTGCGATGATGGTACAGGCAGCCGGTAGAAGCGGACGCTCGACGCTGGGTGGTGAAGTCATCATTCAGGCCTTTGATGTGCGTCACTACGCCGTACAATATGCCCGCAATCAGGATTATGTTTCATTCTTCAATCATGAAATGAAATATCGTCATCAAGGTCAATACCCGCCGTATACCTATCTTATTGCTATAACAGTGTCTGATGAAGATTGGGATAAGGCACGTAGTTTGGCCGTTGATGTTGCATCGCGATGTCGTGGCGATGAATCCTTTAAAACCTTGGGACCCGCCGATTTAGGTAAAATCAAAGGGAAATTCCGCTTTCGGATTGTTTGTAAAGGCAAAGATCTTGTGGGCATGAAAACGTTTGTCAGACAAGAAATATTACCCATCAAACGTAAGAGCGGAAAAACTCAGATCAGTATCAATGTATCGCCCATGGGCTTGCAGTAAGGAGGAAATTTATGATCGCAAGAGAAGAAGCTTATCACATACTTACGCAAGTCGTCGTCCATAAACAATATGCCAATTTGCTGTTAAAAAATTGCAAAGGGGATCCGGTGGATATGCCGCTGATCACCCGCATTGTCTATGGAACGTTGCAACATTACCGTTTTCTTGAATATCAGTGGAGTGACCTCATCAGCAAGCGTCCACCTGAAGAAATTGTAGTGCTGATCAACTTGTCCGTATATCAACGGTACATGATGGACAAAATTCCGCCGTATGCCATTATCAATGAAGCAGTCAGTATTGCCAAAAAGAATCTAAAGGGGCAATACGCCGGTTTGGTCAATGCGATTTTACGTCAGGTACTGACCCGTCACAGTCAACCGATTATTCTAGAAAACAAAGCTGAGCAAATCGCAATTGAGACCAGTCACCCTGTATGGCTTGTACATATGTGGCGTAAGCAGTTAGGTGATGAAGCAACGGAAATCATCTGTCATAAAAACAATCTGACACCGCCCCTGTATGTACGGGTAAACACCCTTTTGTCGGATTTGAATGAGGTCATGAATACCGGATTGTTTACAGTTTCTGATGAACTTCTAGGGTCGTTAATCGCAGAACCTAAAGTTGTCAAACACGATATCTTTACCTCCGGAAAAGTCATTATCCAAGATGAAAACAGTCAACGAGTGTGTGTATTTGCGGATGTAAAACCCGGTGAGAGTGTTTTAGATGTGTGCAGTGCACCGGGGACCAAAACCGTACAGTTAGCTGCGATGATGCAAAATCAGGGCAGTATTTTAGCGCTTGACATTCACTCGCACCGCATCAAACTGGTAGAACAGTTGATTGAAAAAAGCGGAGCAACTATCATTTCGGCGAAAGTGGTGGATGCGACTAACTTACCGCAAAGTATCAAAGAACAATTGTTTGATACGGTACTGATTGATGCGCCATGCAGCGGACTGGGAGTTTTACGTCGCAAACCGGACATTAAAATGACGATTAAACCAGCTGATTTGGATGAAATTCAGAAACTCCAGGAGTCAATTCTCAATGAGACAAGTGCCTGTGTCAAGGTTGGCGGGCAATTGGTGTATGCGACCTGTACGATCAATAAAAAGGAAAATCAACATCAAGTGCAAAATTTCCTTTCAACTCATCCTCAGTTTGAGTTGGCTGACCAACAACAGTATTTGCCTCATCTAAGTGATGGCGATGGATTTTACATGGCAAAACTTATCAGAGTGCGATAATTATGGTAAAATATGCTTTGGTGATGCAATGAAAACACTTTATGACTATACCTATGACCAATTAGGTGAGCTAATGCTTGAAATTGGCGAAAAGAAATATCGGGGTCAACAGCTATTTGAATGGCTATATCGCAAACGTGTCACAACCTTTGATGATATGAGTGATATTTCGGTAAAATTGAAAACCTGGCTAAATGAACATGTGCAAATGTCACCGATCACGCTGAAAACGCGTCAGGTCGCGGCCGATGGCACAGTCAAATATTTGTTTGCGATGGAAGATGGCGCTTTGTGTGAAACGGTGTTGATGCACTACAGTTACGGTAAAAGCTTATGTGTCTCCTCGCAAATCGGCTGCAACATGGGTTGCACTTTTTGTGCATCCGGCTTACTGAAGAAAACCCGTAATTTAAGCAGCGGGGAAATGGTGGCGCAAGTACTCTACGTTCAACAGGAGTTGGATAAAGAGCAGGAAAGAGTGAGCCATGTGGTTGTGATGGGGACGGGCGAACCCTTTGATAACTATGACAACGTTTTACGCTTTCTGTATACGATCAATCATGATCGAGGTTTGGCAATCGGTGCCCGTCATCTGACCGTATCGACCTGTGGATTGGTTGATGGCATCCGTAAGTTTGCTCTTGAGCCGATTCAAGTCAATTTGGCTATATCACTTCATGCACCGAATGATGAATTACGAAGCAAACTCATGCCGATTAATCAGGCACATCCGCTGGACAAACTGATGGAAGCTATGGATTACTATATGTCCAAATCTAACCGTCGGATCACCTATGAGTACATTTTGTTACAAGGTGTCAATGATTCGGATGCTCATGCCCGTCAATTAGCGGATTTGATTCGGGGTCAAAATGCCTATGTCAATTTAATTCCATACAATCCCGTGGATGAACATGGATTTCGAAAAGTTGGGGCGAAAGAAGCGTTACGCTTTTATGATCAGTTACATAAAGCTGGGGTGAAATGTACGCTACGCCAGGAACACGGAGCTGATATTGATGCGGCTTGTGGTCAGTTAAGAGCAAAACATGAAAGGAAACGATGACATGAGAATTGCCGGAGCCACCGATCGAGGCTATATCCGCTCTACCAATCAGGACAGCTATCTTATCCAACGCATCGATGATGCGGTTTTAGCTGTTGTGTGCGATGGTATCGGTGGGGCTAGGGCAGGAGATGTGGCATCATCGGTTTCATGTAAACTCTTGAGTGAACTATTTGTAAAAAAAGCACACTTTGCGGATATCATCGATGTGCGTATGTGGCTGAAATCTGCAATTAGTGAAGTTAATCAACACATCGTCAATTTATCTCGCCATGTAGAAGACTATCAAGGCATGGGAACGACGATGGTTGCGGTCGTCTTTACAAAAGAGGGAATGGTTGGGGCAAACATCGGTGACAGCCGGATATATGGAGTGAATCATGAGCTTGTTCAGTTAAGTGATGACCATTCATTGGTCAATGAACTAGTCAAACTCGGTAAGGTTCGTAAGGAAGATGCTAGTCGCCATCCGAATCGAAACATGTTGACCAATGCGATTGGTATCGGCATGCAAATTGATATCGATATTTTTGATATAGTTGATAAGTATCAAATGATATTGCTGTGTTCGGATGGTTTACATGGGTATGTCGATGAAACGGACATTCTAAATACGATTTATTCAGTTGATGAATTTGAAGAAAAAGTAAATACATTAATCAGCTTTGCTAACAATGCCGGAGGATATGACAACTCAACGGTCATCCTTAGCGATTTGCGAGGTGATGATCATGAGTGAAATGATTAAAAATCGTTACATGATCGTTTCGCGTTTGGGTGAAGGTGGAATGGCTGATGTTTATCTGGCTATGGATACCTTGCTTAACCGTGAAGTAGCAATCAAAGTGTTACGTGGTGAACTTTCAACAGATCATGTTTCGCTTCTGCGTTTTAAAAGGGAAGCCAATGCGGCCAGTACGCTAAATCATCCCAACATCGTTGAAATCTATGATGTCGGGGAAGAAGCCGGCAAGCATTTTATCGTCATGGAGGTCGTTCGTGGCAGAACCTTAAAACAATTGATATCTCAGCGGGGTGCGATGGAAAAAGAGGAAGCTTTGGCCATCATGAAACAGTTGATAGCCGCTGTATCTGAAGCGCATCGCAAAAATATCATTCACCGTGACATTAAACCGCAAAATGTATTGATCAAGGACGATGGAACCGTAAAAATCACAGATTTCGGAATTGCTTTGGCTCAGGATGCCATGCAACTGACACAGACCGATGCAGTCATGGGATCAGTGCACTATCTGGCTCCGGAATGTGCGCGCGGCGAAGCTGCCAGCAATCAAAGTGATGTTTACTCATTGGGAATCGTGTTGTATGAATTGTTGCGTGGGGATGTTCCTTTTACAGGTGAAGCTCCAGTGCAAATCGCTATTAAGCATATGCGTGAGGAAATACCGAGCATACGCGAGTTTAATCCGACCTTACCGCAGTCCTTGGAAAATATTATTTTAAAAGCAACGGCGAAAAATAAAACGCTGCGCTATCAATCGGCCAAGGATATGTCTGATGACTTACTGACCTGTCTGAGTGCTGCCAGGGCTAAGGAAGCTAAAGTGGTATTTATTGATGATGATTCCGATGGTTCGACGACCGTGATCAATCAGGTTTCAACAGCAGAACCTATTGCAGAAACTAAATCAATTTTCGCCACTCTTTCGGCTGCTCTAGGAATCAGCGCACTTGTCATTCTTATTGCCTTTGCAATTTTTACGTTGTTTGATCAAGGATCAATTGAAAACCGCTATACCAATGTTCCGGATTTATCTGGTTTGAATTATGCAGAGGCCAAACTTGTTTTGGAAGAGAAAGGTCTGGCAATTTCAAACAACGTACTATATTCGTTAACGGAAGATATTCCTGCGGGTAAAATCATAACTTTCAGTCCGATATTCGGTACGCAAGTTGAAAAGGGCTCGTTAGTAACGCTCACTATTTCTGAGGGTATTTATTTTGTGGTGGTTGAATATGCGGGAAAAACCCTAGAGGAAGCTCGTGCCTTACTTTTGGGCACTCGGATAACGATTCGCAGTGAAAATGAACCATCACTTACTGTGCCTCCTGGAACGATCATCCGTCAGGAATTGTTGTTAGCAGGAGATAAACTTGATCCTAGGCGATCGTATGAAATAAAACTTGTTGTAGCATCTTATGTCGAGTGGATCGTTCCTGCGTCGATCATTGGTATGAGAGTCGATGAGGCATCACGAATGATCGAAGATTTAGGATTAAAAGTAACGTTGACCCAGTTATCAACTGAGGGGTTAAGTGAGGAAGAATTAGCTGAAATCGAGTACAATGTCGTAGAGTCCATATCGCCAGGTGTAGGTAGTCTATATATTCAATATGAAGATTCTTCAATCATCTTGTATTATTACTAAGGAGAATGCATGCCAAAAGCAAGAATCATTAAAATAATCTCAAATAGGTATACAGTTTTCACTGAAGATGGGGAGCGACTTTTGGCTATTGCCATGGGTAAACTCCGAATGAAAAAATCACCAGTCGTCGGCGATTGGGTGCTAATTGACAGACTTGAGGACAAATGGGGGATTCAACATGTCGAGGAGCGCTTTAATGAGCTTACCCGACCGTTGATTGCCAATGTCGACCAGGCGATGATCGTCACATCTTTGATCCAACCGGATTTTTCGCCGATTTTGTTAGACAGGCTGATATTTCTGATTAGCTATGCCAACATTGAACCGGTCATCGTAGTGACAAAATGTGATTTATTACCAAAGGATGATCCGGTTTACCAAATCATAGCGGAATATCAAAAAGCAGGATATAAGGTTCTTTTTACCGGTCGGGATATGCCGGTCGATAATATCATGGCTGCACTTAAAGGAAAGGTCACTGTTCTGACCGGTCAAAGCGGTGCCGGAAAATCATCTTTGATCAATCGCATCGATGGATCCTTTGAGTTAATCACTCAGGAAATTTCAAAAGCTTTAGGTCGAGGGAAACACACCACTCGTCACAGTGAGTTGCACTATGTAGCTCAAGGATGGGTTGCGGATACGCCGGGGTTTTCATCCCTTGATTTTTCTATGATCGATAAGGATATTTTCCGCTGGATCGTACCTGACTTTAAGCCGTATATGAGCAAATGTAAATTTCGTAATTGTATGCACGAAAATGAGCCGGGGTGTGCAGTTAAGGAAGCTGTAAAGAAAAATGAAGTATCAAAAATCCGCTATGAAAACTATGTGGAATGCTTAAAAATGATCGAAGATGAAAGGAGACCACTATGACCATTATTGCTCCATCGGTATTGTCACTTGACTACAGCCGTTTTGAACAACAGATGTTAGATTTGCACGCCTCAAAAGCTCAATGGCTTCATTTCGACGTCATGGACGGACATTTTGTGCCTAATCTGACCTTTGGTCCGGATATATTAAAAGCATTCAGGAAGGCTTCGCATTTGTTCTTAGACGTTCATCTGATGGTAGAGGATCCGGATTTCTTTTCGGATGTTTTCATCGATGCCGGTGCTCAAATGATTACTTTTCATACAGAAGCCCTTGACAACGATTCACAACGGATTATGGCCTTGATTAAGAAAATCAGGGATAGGGGAGTTAAGGCGGGGCTTACGGTCAAACCTAAAACGCCGGTCGAAACACTGTTTCCCTATGTCGGTGAGGTCGATTTGTTTTTAATCATGTCTGTTGAGCCGGGTTTTGGTGGGCAGTCATTTATCCCTCAGTCACTAGATAAAATCGCATCTTTGCGCAAACTGATCGATCAACAACAGTCAGCGGCTTTGATCGAAGTCGATGGGGGCATCAATAGTTATACAGGAAGTTTGTGTAAACAAGCAGGTGCAAACGTACTGGTTGCGGGCAGTTATGTATTCAAAGAAGATATCATTGTGGCTGTGGACAGTTTATGGTAAGAGCACTGTTGGTCGCATCCATGGCGAAACAACTTCCTGATATAGGAGTTGACTATGTTGTTGGAGTCGATAGAGGAGCTTTGATATGTGTACAAAAAGGATTGAACATGGACTTGGCCATTGGAGATTTTGATTCTGTTTCAAAAGAAGAACTTGAACTGATTCGTTTACATAGCAAAGAAATCGTTTTGTTGGATGTTATCAAAGATGTTACCGATTCTCAAGCAGCGATGGCTTATGTAGATTCGTTTGATGAAGTGATCCTGTGTGGTGGATTGGGTGGCCGCATTGATCATCAGCTGATTAATATTGGATTAGCAAAAATGGACTCTCGATTAAGCCTTTGGGATGAAAATCATCTGATATATACTGTTGTTGGCGAAAGAACCATAAAAAAAGCGGGATACCGCTATTTGTCACTGTTTGCCTGTGTTCCATCAATCGTTGATTTGAGTGGTGTGAATTATCCTTTGGCCAACAAAAGTATCAATGAGGATGATTTATATTTGGTCAGCAATGAAATTACTGAGAATGAAGCTCATCTTCGTGTCAGGGGAAAAGTATTGATCATACAGAGCAACGATGCATAAAAAAAACGGTTGACACCGTTTGTTTTTATTAGGCAGCTTGCTGGGCTTTTAGTGATTTTAAGGCGCGGGCGGAAATACGGATTTTTTGCGGCTTTCCATCGACCATCACTTTAACTTTTTGTAGGTTAACATTCCATTTCCGACGTGTAGCACGCAGTGAATGTGAACGTTTGTTTCCAGATAATGCCTTCTTACCGGATACGGCGCATACTCTTGACATACCGTAACCCCCCTTTCTTGTCTTATTTGTGCTTGTAAACTATATCATAGCTCAATTTAAAATGCAAGTACAAACAACACGTTTTTAGCTTCGTTTCTACCTTCATTTTAACTGGGATTTGATGAGTTGAGATTTATAAAAATCTTTTTTATCAAGAGCATTTGTGCTATGATGTACTCGTATGGTTGTGGGAGGATTTAATAGCTATGGAAAAACAACTTCTGGCAGCTGTTGAAATTGCCGATCACGAAATCCGTCTGATTGTGGCGGAAATCTATAACACCCGTCTGCAGATTATTAAGACGGAAAGAGTCGAATGTTCGGGTTATAACGGCAAAGAAATCACCAATGAAAAAGATATCGTAAATAGTCTCAAACGGGCTGTTGAGAATGCTTCGAAAAATATCGGCGCATCGATTCAACAAGTCCTTTTGTTAGTTCCGTCGATAGATTTTAAGCGGGTCATGCGTCGGGTTACCGGTGAGGTCAGTAATCTGGCTACCGGAATATCACTAAATGATATTCAACGGGCATATGCCAGTGTTTTGCGTATGGAATATGAACCGGACTTGGAAGTTATCAATGTCATGGTAACTAAATACATCGTTAATGGTATCAATATGAAAAAAGCACCGATTCACGAATCAGCGGAGCACTTCGTTATGGAAACAGAAGTGTATCTGGCAAATCGTGAGTTGGCCTATGGTCTTGCGGCTTGCGTTGAGAAGGCTGGTTTGGGTATCATTGATATTGTCTTGGATGCTTTCGGTTTAGCGAAAGAAGCATCGTTACTAGAACAATCAACGGATGAAGTCATTATAGCGATCCGATTGGAACGATTAACTACTCATTTGTGTTTGTATTCCGGTGCTAAACTGTTAAGTTCGGAAATCCTGGATACAGGGTTTGGTGAGTGGATTGGCAAAGTCAAAGAAACCTTTGATGTACCTCTGGATGTTGCCAGCCGACTGATGATTTACAATTGTCGATGTGATGGTCCGCCGCCAAGTGATGCTCCGATTTATATGTGGTCACAAAACGGTCAGACACACACTTGCTCTTTGGCGCAGTTGATGGACGCTTTATGGCCATCAATCAAAGCATGGATCATTGAGGTCAATAAAACTTGTGAACCAATTATTACTGCTAAGCGGGCATCGGTGATAGTGAGTGGTGAAGGCGCGATCATTCAGGGTATCAGCCAAGCATTGCAGCTTGCACTTGCAACCCGGGTAAATTTATACATCCCAGAAACTCTGGGTGTGCGTAATGGAGCGTTTACCGCTTTGCTCGGTGCGTTCTATATGTACAAAGATTTGGAAGTCTGGCGTCGAAAGACGGCAGGTAGTATAAACCTATTTGAATTTAATGCTATGATATCTGCCCGTAAAGGCAAGGATGGTTCCGGTGAGGAAACATTTCCCAAACGGTTTAAAGGTATATTTGAAACGAAGAAATAACGTCCGGAGGATCGACAATGAACGAAGATAAGTATCAACAAGTAGCTAAAATCAAGGTATTTGGAATCGGTGGAGCCGGTTGCAATGCTGTCAATCGCATGGTAGATGAGGGGTTGCAGGGAGTCGAATTCTTTGTCTGCAATACAGATTTACAAGTTTTAAATGTATCTATGGTCAAAAACAAGCTGATTTTAGGTAAGGAAACGACTAAAGGTCTTGGTGCCGGAGCTAATCCGGAAATCGGTCGCAAAGCAGCCATTGAAAGTGAAGGAGACATCCGCGCAGCCATGACTGGTGCTGATATGGTATTTATTACCACTGGCCTGGGTGGCGGAACGGGTACCGGAGCTTCACCACTATTTGCTAAAGTCGCAAAGGATTGCGGTGCTTTGGTCGTCGGTATCGTGACGAAGCCATTTAGTTTTGAAGGTCGCAAACGTATGGAACAAGCGTTGAACGGCTTGGAAGAACTTCGCGAACATGTCGATTCTTTGATTATAGTTTCTAACAATCAGTTGTTGGAGGTTATCGGCCGTATTCCGTTTGTCGAAGCTTTTAAAGAAGCGGATAATGTCCTGCGTCAAGGAGTTCAAACTATTACGGACTTAATTGCGGTTCCTGCAATGATCAACTTAGATTTTGCTGATGTTCGTTCGGTCATGGAAGGTCAAGGCACTGCTTTGATCGGTATCGGTATGGCTGCTGGGGATAACAAGGCTCAAGAAGCTGCTCAGCGTGCGATTACATCACCTTTACTCGAAGCACAGATTCGTGGTGCACGCAACGCCATCGTCAATGTGACCGGTGGGGAAAATATCACGATTTTCGATGCAAGTGATGCTGTGGAATATATCCGCGATTCAGCTGGTGGAGATATCGATATTATATTTGGAGTTGCCATCAATGAGCAAATCGGTGATTCGATCATCGTCACGGTCATTGCTACAGGATTTGATTTACCAAAAACCAACGGACTCATTCAACCGGTTCAATCAGCTGCAAAAGTTGTTGAAGTCATTAAAAATGAGAAACCAACACAAGAAGACGATGGGGACATCCCAGGATTCTTCAGGTCTAGATAACAGGGCGAAAGCCCTTTTTTCATTGCATATGTTTTGTTTATTTATGTGAACATTGCTAGAATACAGTACAGGAGGAGATTATGAAACTTTTGTATGTTAAGGCTAGTATTTTCACAGCAAGCTATCGATGTACTCAAGTGCGTCAACGGCTCATCCGGTTTATAAAACAAAATCCACCGATAGCAATTGCAGTGAGCGGGATGCAGGACGGACTAAAGTTAACGATGCATCAGTTTATCAAACAGCTTAATCATCCCGAAATTCGGATTCTGGATATGCCGGGACAATATCAGGTGAAAGAAATATCGGTCAATCTTTTTACTAACTACTTATCAGCGGGTGATCTAACGATCGTACCTATCGAAGGAACAGTTGCTGTCATTGAAAAAATCAATCGATGCAGAGTTTCTTACATGCTGTTTGATATTTTCGCAGAAGAAGAATTTGCAGATTATAACGGTGATTTGGATGATGCACTTATAGAAGAACTGACACAATTGCTTAAACGCAATGAGAATAAGCAAAAAGATGGACTAAATTAACGGCTATGCCGTTTTTTTTTTAAAAACCCCCGTAAGGGTCAAATAAGTCTAAGTTTTTTACACGCAAGATAGATTCCATCCTCAATCACTGAACTTGTTGTAAATGTGGCAATTTCTTTAAGATTGGCATTGCCATTGCCCATCGCAACACAGACATCCGCATGCCGAAACATTTCCATATCGTTGAGTGAATCACCAAAGGCGATATAAGAATTTGGTAACTCCCACAATTCAAGCATTTGCTTGATGCCACTATACTTCGAATGAGTACTGCTGACGATATCAGCATAATGCGATTCTCCTGGCATGACTAATGTTCCCTCGATATTCATAAATTTCTTATAATCATATCCCTTTGGAGCATAAACTAATATCATATCGACATCTTCACCTTCATAAGCCTTGGCCAGTGAGGGGATGGGTAATTTAAAAAATTCGTGGGATATCTTCACACTTTCATCCGGATCAAACCGCATGAAATCCGGTCGTCCTTTAAACTGCACGTTCAATCCGTCTTCAACGACAATTTCTTCAATCTTTTGGATGACTTGAGGGTCCATGACATAATGATAAAAGCATTGTTGATTTGCATCGTAGAGTTGTTGACCATTGCTAGTTACATAGCCATCCCAATCAATCATTTCGGTGATCCCGGTCTTTTGACAGGCTATGAAATTTCTTCCGGTGGCAATAGCTATCTTATAACCTTTTTCTTTCAATATTTTCAAAGTTTCGATAGTCGAATTGGGTATTGTATGTGTTTGACTGTCAAGCAAAGTTCCATCTAAATCGAAAAATATGGCTTTTATAGGATTCATAGTGATACCTCAAGGTTCATTATACGATAAAAATGATTGATTACCACTAATTGGACTATGTAAGCGATTACTTTCCCCCAAAGGGTAGAAAATGCAAAAAAACATAGTATACTAGTTTTGTCGGAGGAATTTATGAAACCAATTATTGACTTACACATACACACGATTTCAAGTGGACATGCTTACAGCACGCTTTTAGAAATCGTACAATATGCCAAGGGCATTGGATTACCTACCATAGGAATCAGTGATCATGCGCCTGGAATGCCTGGTGGAGCGCATATTTTCCATTTCTTTAACATGCGCATATTACCTAGGGAAATTGACGGAGTTCGAGTATTGCGGGGAGTTGAGGTCAACATCATGGACCATAAAGGAACAATCGATGTCGATCAACGATTGCTTCGCAAGTGTGATTATGCGATTGCCTCTTTACACCCGCCTTGCATCCCATTTGGAGATGTTGATACCAATACACAAACCTTAATCAAAGTAATGGGTATCGAAGGTATACAAATTATCGGTCATCCGGATGACGATCGTTATCCACTGGATTATGATACTTTGGCTTATGCGGCAAAAAAACATAATGTTCTACTAGAAATAAACAATTCATCCATGAATGGTTTTTCCGCAAGATCAAACAGTAAATTTGTCATAAAAGAATTACTTGAGGCATGCAAACGTCACCGCACTTATGTTATCTTCGGATCAGATGCTCACATAAGTTTCGATGTCGGTAACTTCACGTATTGTAAAGAAATCGTCGATGAATGTGACTTTCCGATGGAACTTGTCGTTAATCATCAGTTGGATAAGTTAAAACAGTTTTTACCAAAGATATTTGAATAAGATGGTATATACTCCGAGTTTTCGGAGTTTTTTTGACAAAAAAATGCGGAACTACCACCGATTTTTTACCCGTTTTGTGACAACAATGTATTTGAGGATGGCGAATTCGCCTCAGCTTGAGGAGTTATCCGAGTAATCATCGCACCGACAACTGCCATTACAGCCGCAATCAGAAATGTTATTTTCAGACTGCCGACCACAGAGACAATCAACGGACCCACCAATGCCGCCACACCATATGCCTGATACACGATACCATAGTTTGCGCCTAAGTTTTTTACGCCAAAATACTCATTGGTAATGGTTGGAAATACAGCCAGAAAACCGCCGAAGCAGAAGGCAATGGCTGCTAAAGCTATGAAAAACGAAGTGAAGTTCAGCGGTAACACACCAATAACCGTCATAGCCACCGCCGTAATGGTAAACATTATGGTAATGACGCGGATGCGACCGAACTTATCAGAAAGGGTACCCCACCCGATTCGGCCCGACGCATTGAACAATGCTATTATCATGACAGCATTCGCTGCGACTTCTTCGCTCAACCCCGCCAACTGAACACCAATGTCCTTGGCCATACCAATTACCAGCAGTCCGCTGGTACTAGCAAACAGAAACATGATCCAAATCAGAGCAAATGAGCGGGTGCTAATCATTTCTGTTGGGGTAAACTGACGATCATCTGAAGCGATGGAGCTATATGAAGCCATCTGAGCTTTTGAGGGCACGCGCAAAAGCGATGCACCAATCAGTCCGATTACGGCACTTAACAAACCTAATGCTAAAAATGTCAAAGACACACCGAGTGTTACAATAAAATACTGAATTGCTGATTTAAATACCAGACTGCCCATGCCAAAGGCTCCTACCGCAATACCTGTTATAAATCCTTTTCGTTTTGGAAACCACTTGACCAAAGTGGAAAGTGGGCATACGTACACAAACCCAACGCCGGCGCCTGCCAGAATTCCATAGGTCAAGTAAAGCTGCCATAGCTCGCTGACCATCGAGGTAAGCATCAGTCCGCCGCTGTACAACGTGATGCCAATGGTTGCCACAATACGCGGACCAAAGCGGTCTTGAAGGCGACCTGCAAACAAGGTAGCGAAAGCAAAAACGAAAATCGCAATCGAATATGTCAGAAAAACATCGGACTTATTCCACCCAAAAGTATCGGCGAGTGGCTGATTAAACAGACTCCAAGTATAGATCCCTCCAATGCACAACTGAATCAGTACCGCACCAATCACTATCCAGCTGCGGTTTGTTGATTTTCTCATACAAATATCTCCTTAAGCCAAGGTAAAACCTTGTGCGCTTTTCCTATTTTACGTGTCCATATTGCATTTGACAAGAAAGATTATGATCTCGATTTCAAGTTTGGATATCCTAACCAAAGAATACAAAAAAGGCATGGATAAGATGCACAAAGGACGCGGTCATAAATTGGGTGATTAATAAGACGAAAGAAGAAAATTTGAAGTTCTTCTTATAAGAACCATGAATCATCTTCGACGAATCTGATTTAAACGAGTTGAAAGATTGCCGCATTGGGATCTTTGTTGAAGGTCATTTTGATTAATGAAAACATATCTCGCGTTCAATTTATTAAATGTAAAGTTTAGTATTGACAAACATTTCATATATGATATTATTCAATCGTTAAACACGTTGAAGAGAAAAAGTAGGAAGTGAACGTTTCACAGAGAGCCCGGTTGCTGAAAAAGGGTAGTCAGAAACTTCCGAACAATGGTCTTGGAGTTGCATACCGAAGGGAAACCTTAGGCTATGACGGATTCGCCCGTTAACGCGATAGAGTATAACCGGTTTTCGGCGTACTTGACAAGGTATATCTAGTGATAGGTATGCGAAAAAAGGTGGTAACACGAGCACTCTCGTCCTTTATGGATGGGAGTTTTTTTATTGGAGGTAACGATGATAAGAATCGAAAATTTGACAAAGTCTTTTAAAAATGAGAATAGCCGACTGGTTGCGCTAAACAACGTCAGCGCCAACATCGGTAATGGAGAGTTGTTGGGCATCATTGGTTCAAGCGGAGCGGGAAAATCTACACTGATCCGACATTTAAGTCTCATTGAACAACCGGACAGTGGAACGATCTGGCTGGATGAAATTGATCTATTTAAATTGAAAGGTCGAGATTTGTTGCGAATGCGACGCCAACTAGGCATCGTGTTTCAAGGATATCATCTGCTAGAACAGAAAAACGTCTATGAGAACATCGCATTTCCTTTACAATTAGTAAAAATGAGCAAAACAGAGATTAAAAAGAGAGTAGATGAACTGATTTCTTTGGTAGGTCTAAACGGTAAAGCTCAAGCATATCCTGTACAGCTCTCCGGAGGACAGAAGCAAAGGGTGGCTATAGCCAGAGCCTTAGCTTCATCCCCTTCATTGCTATTATGCGATGAACCTACCAGTGCACTAGATGTCGTGACCACCAAATCAATTTTGGACTTATTGGTTGAAATTCATCGCAAAACACAAGTCACTATTGTAATCATCACACATGAGCTATCTGTTGTAAAAGCGGTATGTCAGCGGGTGATCGTTATGGATGAAGGATCCTTTGTTGAAGATGGGAGTGTTAAGCAAGTATTTACTTCACCTAAACACGAAATGACGAAATTACTCTTAGGCTATCAGGAGGGGCAACTATGACAGAACTTCTGATCAAAGGCACTTTCGATACATTATACATTGTGTCGATGTCTACACTGTTTGCATTGATCGGCGGATTGCCGATTGGAGTATTGTTGGTAATTTGGCAAAAAAATGGCATCGCACCATTTGTGTACGGAGAGAAAATTTTGAGCAGCTTCGTCAACACAGTGCGATCAATCCCGTTTATTATTTTGATTATTGCTTTGTTTCCCTTTACTCGACTCATTGTCGGTCGTTCCTATGGTATTCAGGCTTCAATTGTGGCCTTAGTCGTTGGAGCTATTCCTTTTGTGGCAAGATTGGTCGAATCTGCTTTGGCAGAAGTGGATGAGGGTTTGATAAAGGCAGCGATTACGATGGGAGCAACTTCGTGGCAAATCGTTGTGAAAGTTTATTTGGTCGAATCAGTTCCTGCATTAATACGCTTGGTTTCACTAACGATGATCACGTTGGTGGGCTATGCGGCGATGGCTGGAGTTGTCGGTGGGGGAGGCTTAGGCGATATCGCGATTCGCTATGGTCTTCATCGCTATCAAACCGATGTCATGTTACTAACCATCGTTATTATGGTCATCATGGTACAACTGATTCAAAGTAGTTTTAATTTTATTGCCAACCGGCAAGACAGACGCCGGCCGTAGAAGGAAAGAGGAAAACATGAAAAAATTATTATTGATTGCATTATTTGCACTTCTGGTACTGAGTGGATGTACGAATTCTCAAGTGAAAGAGGATAAAGTCATAAAAGTCGGTGCTTCCCCAACCCCTCATTCATTGATTTTGGAAGTAGCGAAGGCTGAAGTTGAAAAACTTGGTTATACCCTTGAAATCGTTGAGTTTACAGATTATATTTTGCCCAATACCGCATTGGATGCCGGTGATTTGGATGCTAATTACTTTCAGCACGTTCCGTATCTGACGAAGTTCAATAATGAAAAAGGAACGAAGTTAACATCTGTATTGGCAGTACATTTTGAACCGTTGGGTTTATATCCGGGTAAGTCCGCTGATTTGTCAGGTCTGAAACTTGGTGGAGCAACTGTTGCAATTCCAAACGATCCGACCAATGAAGCCCGTGCCTTGCGATTATTAGCTGATAGCGGATATATAACGTTAAAAGGTTCGGCCGATGCCAATGTAACACCATTGGATATTGATCAAAACCCATACAACCTGCAATTTGTTGAAATGGAAGCTGCACTACTGGCTCAAACATTGGTGGATGTCAATTTTGCGATTATTAATGGTAACTATGCATTAGGTGCAAACATTGCGGACAAAGTGTTGTTGACTGAGGATAAAGACTCGATTGCAGCACAAACTTTTGCAAATATCATCGTTGTGCAAACAGGTAAGGAAAATGATGAGAAAACCAAAGTATTGATTCAGGCACTTTCTTCGGCGGCAGTGAAAAAGTTTATCGAAGAGACCTTCTATCCAACAGTCATCTCAGTTTTGCAATAAAACCGAATTTACACTTGCACATCGTTTCTTGTGTGATATAATAACCACAGCATAGGTCCTTTAAATTGATCCCGTGAGGTCATCAAGGAGCGAATTTCAAGTAACCCCTTAGAGCATGCACAAAAGGACTTTTATATGAGGTCCTTTTTTTACGGCCTATGCAGAAAGAGGGAAAGAGTTATGGAAAAAACAGATTTAGAGATTCAACAGGGTTTATTGTATGATGTCAACGAAAAACCCCCGATTGGCACGTGGTTCGTCTTAAGTTTCCAACACGTATTCGCAATGTTTGGGGCTACAGTATTGGTACCCATCTTTACCGGATTGCCGATTTCAGTTGCATTGTTCGCATCAGGTATCGGGACGCTGATTTACATCGTCGCAACCAAAGCGAAAGTACCGGTGTACTTAGGATCCTCATTTGCTTATATTACCGCAGTTCAAATTGCCAGAGATGCCATGGGCGGAGATTTCAGTGCCGCACAAACCGGTTTGATTTTGGTTGGTCTTGTCTACGTAATCGTTGCAGTTGTTATTAAAATCATCGGAAAAGGATGGATTGACAAACTACTGCCACCAATCGTCATCGGTCCGATGATTATGATTATCGGTTTAGGATTGGCTGGTGTCGCTGTCGGTTCAGCCGGTTTTACCACCGGAGGCGACTGGCGCGTTATGGTAACCGCATTTGCTACCTTCGCCATTACTGCGACCATTATGTCAACAGCCAAAGGCTTCCTAAAGATCGTACCGTTTATCGTTGGGATCTTCGGTGGATACCTGGTCGCATTGGCGTTGGGTATTGTTGATTTTACCGCTATCGGAGACGCTGCTTGGTTCAGTTTACCTCAGTTCTTACTTCCATTTGGCACAAACGGAATGTTTGGTGAATATCAATTCTACTTCGGTACGGAGACTTGGGTTATCGTTCCGATCGCATTGGTCACCATTTCTGAACATATCGGAGATCATACCGTGTTAGGAAAAATCTGTGGAAGAAACTTCTTGAAAGAACCTGGATTGGACAACACACTTATCGGTGATGGTGTCGCAACCGCAGTGTCCGCATTTTTAGGCGGTCCGGCAAACACGACATATGGTGAAAATACCGGTGTTGTCGGATTGACAAAAGTTGCTTCGGTTTACGTCGTCGGTGGAGCAGCTGTGATTGCCGTCGTATTAAGTTTCATCGGAAAAATCTCAGCAGCTATCAGTACGATTCCTTGGGCAGTTTTGGGTGGTATGTCCATCTTGCTCTATGGTTTCATCGCATCTAACGGTTTGCGCGTATTGATTGATGAAAAAGTTGATTTCTCAAAAACTCGCAATATCATCATTGCCGCAACGATGTTGGTCTTAGGATTGGGTGGTGCTGCATTCAAACTGATCGGTGTTGCAACTTTATCCGGAACCGCATTAGCTGCGATAGCCGGTGTCATATTAAATCTGATTTTACCTGAATAATCAAATACCGCTTCGGCGGTTTTTTTATTTGTGGTAAAATGAGTTGAGGTGTTCACCATGAAAATCATTGACCTAAGTCATCCGATTCAATCGAATATGCCGGTATATCCCGGTGACAAAGATGTGGAAATTGTAGTAGAAAAAATGTGGAAAAAGGATGGTTATCAATTATCATCACTCATAAGCGGTATGCATGCCGGAACTCACATCGATGCTCCATCGCATATGATTGAGAGTGTAACATTAATGAAGGATATCGACCTAGCTTGTTGTATTGGACGAGGAGTTTTAATCGATGTACGCAATAAAACCACTATTGAAGTGTCGGACATTTCAAGCACTGACATTCGTGAAAATGATATCATCATCTTCTTGACTGGATGGTCCATGTATTATGGTACTGACAAATATTATGAGCATCCTGCTTTGAGTGAAGAACTGGCTGATTTTCTGGTCTTGAACAAGGTAAAACTGATCGGATTAGATATGCCATCTTGTGATCACTATCCTTATCCCGTTCACAAAATATTGATGAAAGCGGAAATTCTGATTGCCGAGAACTTGTGTAACTGTGAATCTTTGCTTGATTACAGCTTCGACTTATATGCAATTCCGCTAAGAATCGATGCCGAAGCATCACTGGCCCGAGTATTTGCAATTTGTGACAAAGAAAAAACCGCATAAGCGGTTTTGGTTTTTATTGAGCCCCGTGCATTTCCTCAAGCATTTCTTTGTGTTGTTTTTCAGTGAAATCATAGAAGAACATCGGAATAAGACTAAGTACACTGGCAATGGCCGGCAATAAGCTGATCAACCAGAAAATTCCGTTCAAAGACGCTGCGCTTTGTGCGATATTTTCAACAAATCCGGTCAGTGTAAGTACCCAACCAATCGCAAAGGTAGCGAAGGCGGTTTGAAGCTTGGTGGTAAAGGTATGTACAGAGAAGCAAATGCCTTCCGCCCGTTTTTGTGATTTATGTTCAAGATAATCGACACTATCGCCAACCATCGCATACATTACGACATCGTTCATACCTAAGCCCATACCGGCTAGAAATAACAGACCAAAGACCAATGTCATATTGTCATAACCTAGAATAAACATAAGCAAATGTGCTACTGCACCGAATACCAAAGAGCCCATATACAATTGCTTTTTCGTAAAGAATTTGTATAAAAACGGTGTCAAGAATATCGCGGCAATCATTGAGAAAATGAGGATTGCACCTAAAAGTGTAAAGAAGGCTTCATCGCCGAGATTATATTTAGCGAAGTAAATACCAGCTGCTCCAAGTCCCATACGGAAGGCACCGAGCATTCTTGATGTCTGCAACAGTACCAGCGGTTTATTTTTCTTTACTAAATCAAAGTTGCCTAACAAAGTCGTTTTCTCACCATAATTACTTACGCGCTCTTTCGTATTGAAGAACGCTAAGAAGAACAGTCCGCCACCAAAGATGGCCATCAGCGCTGCTGAAATCAGATAACCTTCTTTTCCTCCGCCATAAGCAGAGATGATCAATGGTGGAATAATAATTGAAATGGCCATCCCCAAGTTACATAGAATACGGGCAAATGACACAATACTCATTCTTTCCTTAGGGTCTTGACTCATCGCTGCCGATAATCCCCAAAAAGGAACATCCGAAACTGTGAAAATCATACCCCACACAATGTAGGTCACGTAAGCATACAATAAGCGCATGCCCATGGACACATCAGGAACATAAAAGGTTAAAATTGTAAATGCTGCCATCGGAATCGGTACGGCAAATAAGTACGGACGAAGTTTTCCCCATCGTGTCCGGGTTCTATCTACAAGCGATCCCATGATCGGATCATTGATGGCATCCCAAACTCTGGCAACCAACATTAGTGTGCCCACAGCTGCCGGTAATAACTTCATCATGTCAGTGTAAAAAATCATGATGTAGGTAGCAGAAAAGTTATAAATCATATTTTGACCTAGTCCTGCTAAGCCAAATGACATCTTTTCCTTAACGCTGACCTTTTGATCTGCATAATTCATGGAAATATTCTCCTTTTCCCTTATGATATCAGTTTATATGTTGCATGACTCACTGTCAAAGACAATTGATATCTGCTATTATGATTATGGGTGAAATTATGAAAAACGTGCATGATAAAATTGTTTTAATCGCTGTAAAAAGCAGTGAACTGCTTGAGTTGGTCCAATGGGATTTGCCACTGGATTTAAAAGTTGCCAATGGATTGATTGATGAAATGAAGAAACTGCTCGAAGAAGTAAAAGAAGAGATATCCTAGATTAAGGAGATCTCTTTTTTCATTGGTATCTAGTAAGGAAAGGAGGAAAAAATATGATATCTGCTACTGTCTTACTAGGTTATGTGGCCGTTGCGGCCGGCATTGCCGCCATCATTAAAATCCTATTCTCCGCTAATGGACGAATTTCGATTCCCGGAATGAGCGCACAATGGGGGAATTAAGTGAAAATGTCAAAATGGCGGATATTCCGCCACACTGCCGGCCTCGGGAAAAAGCACGCCTTTCAGGTATTGAATCCTTAAGTGACATCGAAGTGTTGGCGTTGATATTGCGCAGTGGAACTCGAAGTGATTCAGTATTATCATTAGCCCAGCGCTTATTGAATTTAAGTAAGGGATTAGTCAATCTGCCGCGGTTGTCCTTGTATCAATTAATGACAATTCCCGGTATAAAAGAAGCTAAAGCTGCTGAACTGCAAGCCGTCTTTGAATTGACTCGGCGAGTATTGCGCAGTGATTTACCTAACACCAACATCGTTGAGCGACCGGATGTATTGGTTGATTGGCTGAAAAGTGAAATAGGTAACAAGAATCAGGAGCATTTCTTGGTCGTTTATCTCAACACACAAAATCAGATATTGGCATGCAAAACACTGTTTATCGGAACCCTTGATCGAAGCATCATTCATCCGCGTGAAATATTCAAAGAAGCTGTTGAAAACAGTGCTTCGCGTTTGATTGCGGTACACAACCACCCAGGGGGGTCATTGAAGGCAAGTGATCAAGATCTTGAAGTTACGCAAATGCTGATGGAAGCCGGAACGATGATGGGCATTCCACTTCTAGATCACCTGATCATTACCAATCAGGGATATTGTTCGTTAAGACAAAAAATGATTGTTGATTGAAACCATGAGGTAATGGCTTTATAATGGTAGTGGTGATTAAATGAAGCGATTGACCTTTTTCCAGCGGATATTGATGATTGTGATAGCCGTAGTGATGGCCGTAACCTTTTTATTGAATGTGGTCAAAGTGGCCCAACCCATTTTTGGCGTTCAAGCCGTTGGGTATGGGTTCTTTGCCATGTTAAGATATGCACTTATAGAAAATCCCATTGAATCGCTGAAAAGTGTTACTGAAGATATCACTTCTTTTTACAAATTGAAACAGGAAAACGATTATTATCGCTCGCAACTTGAAATGTTGGCTTTATACAAAGCCGAACTTGAAGAAGCATATCGGCAAATCGCGCAACTGAAAGAATTGGCTGACATACAGACTGCGGCCAATGAATACGAATTGACAAGTGCAAAGGTCATTTATCGCAGTTATGATACATTTAATCATGCATTGGTTATTAATCGAGGTTCAAACGATGGTGTTAAAGTCAATCAGGCAGTCATTACGACCAGGGGACTGATCGGTAAAGTTGCGGAAGTATTTGATGATTCGGCTATCGTGCGTTTATTGACTACACAAGATGTGCAAAATAAAGTTTCCGTAAAGATACAGCTTTCGCCATCAGCAAGTGCTGAGGCTGTATTGGAGCGCTATGATCCCAACCGTGGAGCTTTTATACTTCAACTGCTCGACACCAACTCAGCGGTAGTAAAAGATATGACCGTCATTTCTTCAGGTTTAGGCGGAGTATTTCCGGCAGGTTTGTTAGTTGGTACCGTAACTGAAGTTGAACAATTGGTCAATGCCATCGGTATGAAAATTTATGTGTCTCCATCCGCAAATTTTCGATCATTTGACTATGTGTTTGTGGTTGATTATGTGCAGGAAGTGCCATTACCATGATGTCTTTAGTATTCTTTTTGGTCATGCTAATTTTGGATTTAGTATTGATGGTATTGTTCAGGGTCGATCATTCAGCCATGATACTGAGTTTTATTCCGGGGGCAACCTTGGTTTACATCGCATTTGAAACCTACGAAGATCCGTTGAATGTTGCCATTTTCTCAGCATTTTCCGCAGGTCTTTTGTTTGATTTACTTTTATTCAACGCTTTATTTGACTATGCATTATCCATGGTCATTGTTGTTATCGTTGTTAGAATATGGTCTAAGCACTTATCCGAAAGTATCATTGAGCGGATTATGCTTGGTCTATTGCTTGTTTTCGTTCGTGAATTGTCTTTGTATGGATTAGCCCTATTACAAGGATTTACAATTATGAATATTCAAACTTGGCTGACCATGCGCGTATTTCTGACGATAATTGGCAATATTCCTGTCATCTTCATCGTTTTGTATTGGTTGGACTTTCAAGATGGTTTTGACGCAAAGCAACAACGAAAGCAACGGCGAAAAGAGCGTGTCTCTTGGTACCGGTATAAATAACGAATGTTTGAAATAAAAAATGCGGTGTTTAAATCCATTATGTCATTTTTTATGCTATAATTTCCCTCAGAAAGGTGGATTGACCTTGAAGAAATTGAAAACCTTAATGATCATGGTCTTGCTTGTTTCCGCCTTGAGTGGATGCAGTACGTCCAAACCAATTATATGCACCACGGTGTATCCGGTCGAGTATCTTGTCAAGCGAATCGCAGGCGATTTTGTCGAAGTTTGCAGTTTGAGCGATGGACCGATTATTCAACGTGCAACCATTAAAAGTAATTATCAACAATTGATCGATCAGGCTACTGTGGTCATTACGATGGGCCAACTAGAACCTTATTTACAAATATATCTGTCAGACATTCGTAAATCACGTGTAAACATCGTTGATTTGGCATCAACCTCCGTAATTTATGAATTTAAACGCTATACGACGGCTTATGTAGCTGGAAGTGAAGTAATATTGGAATCAAAATATTATGAAGGCATGGAGTTTGATCGAGTCGATATCTATGGTAAAGATCCTATTTTATGGATAGATCCAATCGCGACAACCTCTATGGCCAAGAATATCCGTGATTGGCTGATTAAGAATTATCCTGAAGAAAAAAAGATATTTGAGGATAATTATCTGGTGCTATCATCAGAATTAGCCCGTTTGGACGCAGAATTTCAGACTTTGAAAACCCGTAAGCTGACCATGAAGTTTGTATCGATTACTCCAAGTTTCGGAAACTGGCAGAAAGCCTATGGCGTCAGTGTATATCCTGTAATTTTATCTCGATACGGTGTAATTCCCAGTGAAGAGCAAATGCAAATCATTAAGCAGCGTATCATTGATGATGGTGTCCAATACATTGCATTTGAACCCAATCTAAGTGAAGATCTTCGAGAATTATATAATCAATTGCGTTCAGAACTCAATCTTACGCAGATAAATATACATAATCTTCACACCTTGACACAAAATGACATTGATGGAAATAAGGACTATCTGACCATCATGTTTGAAAATTTATCCTTGCTTGAATCTATCGGTCAATAACCTCGCTTTGCGAGGTTTTTTCTACCGCAGGGATACTTTATGATACAATAAGAACGGAGGAATTTTTATGAAAAAACTTTTACTCGTTGATGGAAACTCCATGGTTTTTCGCGCTTTCTATGCAACGATATATACCCGTCCGATGATCACTTCCTTTGGTCAGCCGACCAACGCTGTCTTCGGCTTTGCTAATATGGTAAATAAAGCGTTGCAAATGCTTCAGCCGGATGCCATCCTTTTTGCTTTTGATTCTGGCAAGAAAACCTTTCGTCATCATCAATATCCGCAATATAAAGGCACACGCAAAGAATTGCCACAAGAATTGATTGATCAGTTTCAACTGATCCGTCAGTATCTAGATGCCTCCAATTATCCAAGAATTGAAGTTGACGGATATGAAGCCGATGATATCATCGGAACGATGGCCGTACGCTATCCGCAATGGCAAACCACGATTTTAACATCCGATCGAGATTTATTACAGTTAATTGATGATACGACTTCAGTTATCCTAATGAAAAAGGGAATCACTGAACTAGAACATTTGGATAAGACTTTATTAAAGAGCGAGTATGGCCTGTTTCCTGAGCAAATTCCTGATCTTAAAGGTTTAATGGGAGACCCCTCCGATAATATTCCAGGCATTCCCAAAGTCGGTGAGAAAACGGCAATGAAACTTTTGGATGAATATCAGAATTTGGAGAATATTCTAGAAAACGTGGGTCAGCTAAAGGGCAAACTCAAGGAAACCGTTGAACAAAACGTAGAACTGGCCAAACTTTCCAAAGAACTAGCAACGATATATAAAGAGGTTCCGTTGGACATCCATATCGACCAACTTACCAACCATCCGGATTTAGAAGGTATGGGTAAATTTTTCAGACAATATGAAATGCGCTCACTGGATCGCATGATTCAAGAGATTTTTGTAAATGATCGAAAAGATAACCATGATTTATCGCAAGAAGCAACTTCGGATTGGGCACTTTTGGATCAATCCTTCTTTAAAGACGGATGTGTGATTACCGCATTTCAGCCGGTGGGCAGGGGATATCAAGCGGATTGTACGGGTTTTGTGATCAGTGACGGGGAAAAGTCGGCTATGATTACAAAAGAAGATGATCGCTCAGTATTTTCGAAGTGGTTAAACAGTGAGTATAAAAAGGTCGGATATGATATTAAGTTATTATTGCACATCTTCGATACGTGGGGTGTAAAGAGTCATGGGTTCAGTGATGACATCATGATACTGACATTTTTAGATGATACGATGTTAACGACACAAGACAAACTTAAGGATAAATGGGGGATTTCAGTGGCTAAAGAAGACCCCAAGCTATCCGCAAGTCAGTTTGCGCGGGTTGCTCATCATGAAGTTGACAACTGCATTGTGCGTTTGAAAGAAAAAGACATGTGGAACTTATATTTCGATATTGAGTTACCGCTGTTGTTTGATTTATATGAAATGGAAAAATGGGGAATTTTGATCGATCAGTTCACTCTTGATGAAATCTCAATCAAAACGTTACAACGCATCAATGACTTAAGTGAGCGCATTTACTTTTTGGCCGGAAGTCAGTTCAATATCAACTCACCCAAACAACTGGCTGAGATATTGTTTGATCAATTACAACTTCCATCCAACTCAAAACGATCGACTGCTGTTGATGTTCTTGAAGATTTGGCTGGTAAACATCCGATCGTCGAAGAAATCATCGAATATCGCAAATACCAAAAATTATATAGTACGTATGCAGAAGGACTGAAGAAATATGTAGAAGCGGATAGTAAAATCCACACCGTCTTCTCACAAATATCCACGCAAACCGGACGGCTATCTTCAGTCGATCCCAACTTACAAAACATTTCTATTCGCAGTGAGGAAACTCGTGAAATACGAAAAGCATTTATCGCTAAGGAAGGTTGGCAGTTGTTAAGTGCGGACTATTCGCAAATCGAATTGCGGATTTTGGCACATATTGCTAACGAAACTGCGATGATTGAGGCATTTAGAGGGGGTATGGACATTCATACCAAAACCGCCATGGATGTCTTTGGCGTTGAAGCAAGCAAAGTCACATCACTGATGCGCCGTCAGGCTAAAGCCGTCAACTTTGGTATCATTTATGGTATATCGGATTTCGGACTTGCGGCCCAACTGTCGATTTCGCGTAAAGATGCCGCTAAATTTATTGAAGTGTATCTGGATGCGTATCCGCAAATTCAGCGGTTTATGGACAGAACCGTCGATTTTTGTAAGGAAAACGGTTATGTAAAAACTCTGTTCAACCGCCGTCGTGAAATTCCTGAGATTAATGATCGGATTTACTCTGTACGTGAGTTTGGCAAGCGGGCAGCTATGAACGCACCGATTCAAGGCAGTGCGGCTGATTTGATTAAGGTAGCTATGCTAAAAGTTGCCAAGCAGCTCAAAGAAAAGAAACTTCAGTCACATTTGTTATTGCAGGTACACGATGAGCTTTTACTTGAAGTAGCTCCTGATGAAATGATGATCGTTTCGGCGTTGGTTGTTGATGCCATGCAACAAGCAGTTGAATTGAATGTTCCTTTGGAAGTATCAACGGCTTCGGGCGTTAACTGGTATGAGGCGAAATAAGTATGCCTGAACTACCAGAGGTTGAAACAGTTGTCCGTACACTTGAATATTTGATAGGTGGTTTACGGATAACAAAAATAGATATTCTGTATCCGCCTATCGTGACAGGTGACAACGAAGCATTTTCTTCCGTTTTGATCAACAAACGATTCACCGGTTTTTCCAGAAGAGGGAAATATGCATTATATACCATAGAAGATGTTGTTTTGATGGTTCATCTGCGCATGGAAGGTCGATTCTACCTTGTAGATGCGGGTACACCGATAGATAAACACACTCATGCCGTGTTTCATTTGGACAATGGCAAACAACTTCATTATAACGATGTGCGTAAGTTTGGCCGTTTGGAAATAGTGAAACCGAATGAAATTAATGTTAGGCTCAAATTATTGGGGTTAGAACCCTTTGATCCTCGATTGACCGGTCATTATCTGAAGAAGATGGCTGGTTCAAGAGATATCGGATTAAAAACATTTTTGTTGGATCAGCGCTTTGTGGCAGGTATCGGTAATATTTATGCCGATGAGATTTGTTTTTGTGCTAAACTGCATCCGGAGAGTGTTGTTAGAAAAATATCGCTAAAACGCTTTAATGAAATAGCAGATTGCATTAAAATGATTATGAGCCAGGCGATTGCCGATGGGGGAACGACGATTCGATCGTATACATCCTCATTGGGAGTTTCCGGCCGATTTCAGTTAAATTTGAGTGTTCATATGCGTAAAGGTGAGTCTTGTCGGGTATGTGGTCAAGAAATAGTCAAAATGCGTGTATCCGGAAGGGGGACATATGTATGTCAGCGGTGTCAGAAGCGAATCGAGGACTAAAAATCGCCATCACCGGTTCCATGGGTTCTGGTAAAAGTGCGGTTTGTGCCATCATAAAAAAAGCTGGATGGCCATTAATCAGCGCAGATGAAATCGTGGCTGATTTGTATGATTTTGATACGTTTGTAAAAACGAGACTTATAGAATATTATGGCAAAGAAGTGATTGAAGATCATAAGGTCAATCGTAAAGTGCTTTTTTCTTATATGATACAAAATGTAAAAGAAAAGAACCGAGTTGAAGCATTGGTACACCCATTGGTTGAAAAGAAAATGTTGGAATATTTCGCTAAGCAAGACTCGATTTTGTTGTTTGCGGAAATCCCATTGTTATATGAAAGTCAATGGCAAGACAAGTTTGATCAGGTTTGGGTCGTTGTAGCGGATGATGATGTCCGTATCGACCGACTGACAACAAGGCGAAAAGTAAGCAAAGAGCAGGCATTGGCTCTAATGAGCCATCAAATCGACCAATTAAAGAAAACGGAATTAGCAGATGTCGTTATCGATAATAATGGCACACTAGCTGATTTATCGAATATCGTGACTCAATGTTTGATACAAGTAAGCGGAGGTGAGGAAAATGTTGAAAGCAAATGACGGACTGAGTTTGCGTATCAGTCGTACGTTAAGCACAGAAGAGATGCAATCACTCATGACGTGCTATTTACCGCTAATTGGTCACAATGGAATTATTTTATATCTCAGTGCGATCAATAGTGAATGTGGTGAAGAATTTATGACTCATCAAGCTTTGCTCAGTCAATCGGATATGACCATTGACCAATTGGAAAACGCCCGTATTCAATGTGAGCGTGCTCATTTAGTTCGCACGTATAAAAAAAGTGTCGGTGAGCGAGATTTTTATATTTGGCAAATCGAACTGCCGCTAATCATCGTTGATTTCACCACCCATGAAGTTTTGGGTCGTCGATTATATAATGTCATTGGTAAAAACCGGTTTGATACCATTAAGCATAAGCATGGCAAGGAAAACAATGGATTCACTGATTTTAAAGCCATCAGTGCATCATTTAAAGCAGAAGATCTTATTGGTTGGGATGAGGAGTTCGAGCATGAGTTTCAAATGTGTAAACCGAAAACTATGCCATCATCCAACCTTGAAATCAAGTTTGACACTCAGAAATTTCTTAGAGATATTTCACCGTTAGCTTTTCCATTATCTGCGCGAAGTGGTGAAAATATTCGGCTGATTGAAGAATGTGCAACGATTTACGGGATCAGTGAAGAAGATATGAGAATGCTGGTATCTCGGTGCATTCGATTGAAAGATCAGTCATTGGATGCGGATAAGTTAAAGCAAAAAGTACGAAGTTTCAAGGGAATCGTCCCGGTTTTACCCCAAGATCCTTATACTGCACCTTCGATTGCCTTTCTACAATCCAAGCAAAATGGCATTGCGGTATCGTCGGCGGATAAAAAACTGATAGAGCATCTAATCTTGGAAATGAAACTTACGCCGGAAGTGGTCAATGTACTTTTAGAATATGTACTTGAAAATAATCAAATGCGCTTAAGTCGCAGTTATGTCGAAAAAATCGCGGCTACATGGATTCGGTTGAACGTCAGTAATAAGGAAGAAGCACTTGCTCAAACCCATCGTGAAACAGGTAAGGGTAAATCGGGGCGAAAAGACGTACTTCCTTTGTGGTTTGATGAAGAAACTCCAAAAGAATCTTCACCGTCTGAAGCATCCGTTGACAGAGCTTCGCTTATCAAGAAAATAAAAGGAGGAAGCTGACATGAAGCAAGTATCCTTAGAATTTGAGCTTAATGATGAGCTCAAAAAACAACGACGTCAAATGTTTGAGTCTCTGTTAACTCAACCAGAAATCATTGAGTTTAAGGCGAAATATGATTTGACTGATGCAGATATCGAGCCGTATGCTCAACGCTATCAGCGCTGGTTGGTCAATATACGCTTATGCAATGGTTGTGAAGGGTTGCATATGTGCCGCCAAAACGATCGGGGATTGATTTTGGATATGGTCGTTGATAATGGTATTTTGATGCAGGAAATCCGCAAATGTCACTATTTACTCGCAGAAGAACAACAACGCTCTCATCTGAAGAAGTTCATTATTTCTGATATGCCCGAACATTGGGCTCAATTATCATTGGCCTCTTTAGATCTGGATAATGAAACGGATGAATATCTGTTAACTGTAAATAAGATGGCAAGTTGGGTTCGCTCTCCGATGGAAAAAGGTTATTACGTATTTGGTGTGCCAGGCGTCGGTAAAACCTATCTGGTGGCTTGTGTGGCTAACATGATGGCAAAAAACGGTAATACTGTTGCTTTTGTGCATGTTCCAACCTTAATGCAACGTTTGAAGAGTTATCTTGACAATCGGGATGAGTTTGAAAATGTTATTTACAAGATGAAGTCTGCGGATATTGCGATATTTGATGATATCGGAGCGGAAAGTGTGACTTCGTGGGTTCGTGATGAACTGTTATTACCTATTTTAAATGATCGGGCTGAACGTAAAAGAACGACTTGGTTTACAAGCAATGAAGACTTAAAGAGTTTGAAGAATCATTACATGTACAATCAAAAAGGGGAAAAAGAAGAAATGAAAGCGATTCGCATCCTTGAGCGAATTGAAGCATTATCTGTTCCATTGCCCTTACGAGGCAATAACCGTCGAAAAGGATAAATTTCTCTACCCAAGAAATTGAGAAAATGTTATCATTGAACAGAAATGGGGTGAGCCTATGGTGAAGAAGATCGGAGTATTGACTTCAGGTGGAGATTCACCGGGAATGAACGCTGCGATTCGGGCGATTACCCGAAGTGCACTTTATTACGGATTAGAAATTTATGGAATAAATAACGGTTATCGAGGACTAATCGAAGACGATATGTTTTTGATGGAGCGCAGTACGGTCAGTGATATTATGATTAAAGGTGGAACGATTTTAGGAAGTGCCCGTTTACCGGAATTTAAAGATATCGAAGTTCAGAAACTCGGTATAGCCAACCTTGCTAAGCGTGGAATTGAAGCTCTGGTTGTCATTGGTGGCGATGGAACGTATAAAGGTGCGATGGCGCTAACTCAACTGGGAGTTAATTGTATAGGACTGCCGGGGACCATCGATAATGATATTGCATCAACTGACTATACGATTGGTTTTGATACAGCGCTGAATACCGTAATTTACTGCGTAGATAAACTACGAGATACGTCTTCCTCACATCACCGCTGTTCGGTGGTGGAAGTAATGGGTAATCACTGCGGGGATCTGGCAATTTATTCTGGTATATCCTGCGGTGCGGAAATCATTATCACACCGGAAGCCGGGTATGATGAATCCAGTGTGTTAGAGCAGTTACGATATTATGAAGAGGTGAAAAAGAAACGACATGCCATTGTCATCATTAGTGAGAAAATCACGGATGTTGAAACATTGGCGGTGAAAATATCGAAGGCAACCGGATTTTCCGGACGTGCGACCGTATTGGGACATATTCAGCGCGGTGGCTCTCCAACGGCATTTGATCGGGTTTTGGCTACACGCATGGGTGATAAGGCGGTTGAGTTGTTACTCAATGATATCGGCGGTCACTGTGTCGGGATGGTCAACAATGAAATCGTTTCATTTCCAATTGAAGAAGCTTTAGGATTACCCAAGAAATCACGCAGACCGCTGTTTGCTTTGCACGAGCGGCTCGTTTAGGAGGAAACATGCTAAACTTACGAAAAACGAAGATTATTTGTACATTGGGTCCGGCTAGTGAAACAGAGGAAATGATTGAGAAATTAGCTATAGCAGGTATGAACATCTGCCGCTTGAACTTTTCTCATGAAGATCAAGAAAAGCATTTGGCACGAATTGAAAAGATTCGCTCTGTAAGCGACGTAACAGGCTATAACCTTGGTATCATGTTGGATACCAAAGGACCGGAAATTCGCTGCGGAATAATGAAAGATGGCATGTTGACTTTTAAAAAAGGCGATATTGTCAAAGTGACAAAGGAAGAAGTTGAAGGAACCAATGAGCGCTTCCAAATCATCGTCCCAGAACTTTTCGAGGATGTTGGTCCAGGTAACTATTTACTGATTGATGATGGTAAAATGCGCCTTACGATCTTAGAAAACGACGGGACTGAACTGACCTGTCGTATCGAAAATCCGGGTGTCATTAAAACGCGCAAAGGTGTAAATGTGCCTAATGTTAAACTTTCCATGCCTTTTATATCTGAGAAAGATGACGCGGACATCCGCTTTGGTGCTCGTAACAATGTCGACTTTATCGCAGCATCCTTTGTTCGCAGAGCAGAAGATGTTATAGCTATCCGTAAGATTTTAATTGAAGAAGGCAATCCGAAAGTTCAAATCATTTCAAAGATCGAAAATCAGGAAGGTGTGGATAACCTTTTGGGAATCTTGGAAGTTTCTGATGGAGTCATGGTTGCCCGTGGCGATTTGGGTGTAGAAGTATCTACCGCATTGGTTCCAATATATCAAAAGAAAATCATCGCTATGGCTAATGAGTTTGGTAAACCGGTCGTTACCGCGACCCACATGTTGGAATCGATGATGTCCAATCCGCGTCCGACCCGTGCAGAAGCAAGTGATGTTGCTAATGCTGTGTTTGATGGTACTGATTGTATTATGTTATCGGGTGAATCTGCGGTCGGCGATTATCCGATTGAAGCTGTACAGACCATGGATATCATCGCTAAGAGCATCGAAGAGATTTTGCCGTATCGAGATAAGCTGGATCACGCCATAAAGTCCGGTAAACGCACACTTCAGGATGCCATCGGTATCGCTGTGTGTGAATCAGCACTGAACCTCGATGAAGTCGAAGCCATCGTAGCCTTTACTCAAGGAGGCTCGACAGCCAGACGGATTTCAAAATTCCGTCCGCCAGTACCTATTTTCGCTGTCACATTTACTAAAAGTGTACAACGCAGACTAGAGGCTAACTGGGGTGTCATTCCGATTTACTCGGACATTCAAAATGAAATGACCAATGACGATGAACTGGCGAGTATCATAGCTAAAAACTTTGGTATCGAACCGGGTAAACAAGTCATCATTACGGCCGGATATCCAACCGGCGAAGGTTCGGCTAATATGATGAAAATCATTGAAGTTAAATAAATTTATTTACCGGATAATCTGTCAATTATCTGGTTTTTTTTGTAAAATAGAAAGTGTGAAAAGAACAGGAGAATCCTATGAAAAAATATATCGGTATTGATTTGGGCGGAACTAACGTTCGCGTTGCCAAAGTTACGGCGGCCGGAGAGATTTTGGCTGAAATAAAAAGTCCTTCTTACGCTCAAGATGGCCCTAGCAAGGTCATGGAAAATCTCATTCGCTGCATCAAGGAAATCGAAGGACATAAGGATTGTGCAGGCATCGGAGTCGGTGTACCTGGACCGGTTGATACAAGCAAAGGCGAAATGCTGATGGCCACCAATTTGCCGGGGTTCGTTCATTTTCCTTTGGCTAAGACCCTGGAAGATGAGTTTGGTATTCCTACGTTTGTCGATAATGATGCTAATGTTGCCGGTTTAGCTGAAGCGCTTGTTGGTGCGGGTAAAGGCTTGCCAATCGTATATTATGTAACGCATTCGACCGGTATTGGCGGCGCATTGATCGTCGATGGAAAAGTCGTTTCCGGTAAACATGGTCATGCCGGTGAAATCGGAAATATCATCATTGATCGGGCACGAAAGAAATATAATCATTTAAATGTCGGTGCGGTGGAAAATGAAACATCCGGTACTGCACTGATTCGCATCGCTAGGGAAGTGATTGACGAAAATATTACTTCTGCAGGTGAGTTGTTCGCTTTGGCTAAAGCCGGTGAACAGCAGGCTCTCGATATCGTGGATACGATGGCTTTTGATTTTGCGATGATGTTCTCGGCGATTGCTCATGTTTGCGATCCGCATGCCTTTATCGTCGGTGGTGGAGTCATGAAGTCAAAAGATCTATATTTTGAAAAAATGATTGACTATTACAAACAACACGTTCATACGGGTATGCGTACCGTGGAGTTTAAAGGAGCAATGTTGGCAGAACCAGGATTGATCGGTGCGGCTATGTTGCCTGTATCGTTTGGAAAGTAGGAAATATGATTGAAAAGTTAAGAAAATATGCGCAATTAGCGGTTTGTACAGGTGTCAATGTTCAAAAGGGACAAACCCTGGTCATTCAGACCACGACTGACTGCAATGAGTTTGCGCGTTTGTGTGTTGAGGAGGCTTATAAAGCAGGAGCAGGATATGTGTTTATGCGCTGGAATGATGATCCGATCAGTAAAATCACATATACTTATGCCGATGTTGAACGTTTGGAAAAAATCCCGACGTGGCTGGTTGATCAGTATCAGAGTTTTATGAACGAAGGAGCATGTGCACTTAGCATATATGCCCCTACTCCGGGATTATTAGCTGAAATCGATCCGATGAAGATTCAACGTTCAACATCGGCATAAGTATATGTGATTTTACTGATCGGATCATCATTCCAGCGCATAAACACATATCC
>CAKMJZ010000032.1 GCA_927435855.1 uncultured Erysipelotrichaceae bacterium | reverse complement strand
TTGAATATTTTTACGATTCGTCGTGCTAATCTGGGATTTGCGAAGTATCTGGTAGAACTCGCTAAAACCACAGATAAGCGTGGTGTAGCGATTGCCTTTGACAATCGATTTATGTCCAAAGAATTTGCAATTGAATCTGCTAGGGTGTTAGCAATGTTTGACATTGAGAGTTTTGTCTACACTGAATTACGAACAACCCCTCAACTATCTTATACCGTTCGGGAGTTAAACTGTATTGGCGGTATCGTTATCACAGCATCACACAATCCCAAGGAATATAACGGTTATAAGGTCTATGATCCGACCGGTTGTCAGTTGATTCCTGAGGAAATCGAGAAGGTCATTCAAGCAGTTGAAGAAGTTGAAGATGAGTTATCGATTGATGTTCTATTAACTGCTGAGCAAGAAAAACTCATTCACTGGTTGGATGAGGACGTGGATATTCGCTATGCCAATCGTGTACTTCAAATCCAATTACGTCCGGAATTGAATAAAGATATCAAAGTCGTATTTACACCTCAACATGGAACAGCTTTTCCGATCACAAATATTGTCTTGAAAGAAGCAGGATATAATGTTATCTTGGTCGATGAGCAATGTCCGCCCGACCCTTCTTTTCCAAATACCAAGACACCAAATCCGGAAGAACCGGCCGCATATGAGTTGGCTATCGAGTATGCGAAAAAACATGATGCGCAAATCGCTATCAGTACCGATCCGGATGGGGATCGTGTTGGGGTCGTTGTTAAACATCAAGGAGAATATGTATTAATGACCGGGAATCAAACCGGATCAGTACTACTTGAATATATTTTCTCATCGATGAAGGAAAAAGGCATTATGCCATCTAACCCAGTCATGTTCAACACGGTCGTTACTTCAGATTTGGGTGAGGCTGTTGCGATTCATCATGGTGTTGAGGTCGAAAAGACACTGACCGGATTCAAGTTTATCGGTGAAAAAATCGAGAAATATGAAAAAAGCAAAGAAAAACAATTTGTTTTTGGTTATGAGGAAAGTTATGGATATTTGATTCAGCCGTTTGTCAGAGATAAAGATGCCGTTCAAGCTTGTCTGATCATCTGTGAAGCTACACAGTATTATCATTCAAAAGGGCAGACCTTGTTTGATGTTTTGCAAGAACTATACCAACGACATGGAACTTATTTTGAGACACAAACATCACTAACATTGGCCGGAGCAGAGGGTAGTGCACGAATTGAGGAAATCATGGCGAACTTGAGAAAGTCTCCACTTACAGAAGTGGCTGGCTACGAAGTAATCGCATGGGAAGATTATAAACAATCAATCATTCTATCTGGCGATGATTCATTTGAGCTTGATTTCCCGGTTTCCGATGTATTAAAAATGAAACTTTCTGATGGATCTTGGATTGCTGTTCGACCATCAGGAACTGAACCTAAATGCAAATTTTATTATTGTATCAAAGGAGATAACGAAACCGAGACAAAAGAGAAATTTGCTTTGTTTAGCCAAGTTATCAAAAAGACGATTGAATGACGTTATGTGAACACAAGTTAAACACTTGTGTTTTTTTTATTGGCAAAATAGAGTAGAATAAAGAAAAGGAGGGGAAAAAAATATGTTAAAAACATCGATTTTCGACAGTTTTTTTGCCGGTCACTGCTTGGATGCACACAATGTATTTGGAGCGCATTTTGCTTATGAGGGGATAAGCGGCGTACGATTCACCGTATATGCGCCGAATGCACGTAACGTTCAAGTCGTCGGTACCTTCAATCATTGGGATGGATCAGATGCTTTTATGAAAAAAATATCTCCTCAAGGAGTGTGGAGTATTTTCATTGCTAATGTTAATGAATGGGATTTATATAAATATCTTATTGAAAACGCTCATGGGCATTGGATAGAAAAATCTGATCCTTTCGCCTTTTATTCGGAAATGCGGCCTAAAAGCTCGTCACTCGTCGTGAATTTACGTAATTTTGGGTGGACCGATAAAATGTGGATGAACAAGCGCACGAAACACTTTAAAGAACCTATGAGTATTTATGAGGTTCACTTAGGATCTTGGCGTAAAAAATATGCGGTCGAATGGCTCAATTATGAAGAACTTGCACGCGATTTGATTCCTTATGTTAAAGAACAAGGTTATACGCATATTGAATTGATGCCTCTAAATGAGCATCCTTTTGATGGGTCATGGGGTTATCAGGCAACCGGGTATTTCTCGGCAACATCGCGATATGGAACTCCAAAGCAATTGATGGAGTTCATTAATCAATGTCATCATCATGATATTGGCGTGATCGTCGACTTTGTTCCTGTGCACTTTGTAAAAGATTACTTTGGATTGATTGAGTTTGACGGTACACCGTTATTTGAATATCCTAATCCACAAGATGCTCACAGCCAATGGGGAACCATGGTTTTTGACTTGTGGAAAGAGGAAGTCAGAAGTTTCTTAATGTCAGCCGCGTCCTTCTGGATGGATGTATATCATATCGACGGCATGCGCATTGATGCAGTATCCAATATCATATATTGGCATGGCGAAAAAAAGCGCGGTGTTAATGAAGGCGCATTGGCCTTTGTCCGCCGACTGAATTATTACTTATCTCAAAGATATCCAAGTGCGATCTTGATTGCGGAAGATTCGTCGGATTATCCAAAAGTCACCCAACCAACATTCGAGATGGGATTGGGGTTTGATTACAAATGGGATTTAGGATGGATGAATGATACATTGAGATATTATGCTATGGATCCGGTTTTCCGTAGTTATCACCATCACCAACTGACATTCAGTATGGCTTATTTCTATTCCGAGAAATTTATCATGCCTTTATCGCACGATGAAGTCGTTCATGGTAAAGGTACGATAATTAACAAAATGTGGGGCGATTATGACCAGAAATTTGCTCAAGTAAAGAACCTGTATTTGTACATGTTTTCTCATCCTGGTAAAAAATTGAACTTTATGGGTAATGAACTGGCACATTTCAGAGAGTGGGACGAAAACCGCGAGATGGACTGGCATTTGCTTCAATATTCTCGTCATAACGCTCTCAATCGGTTTATGATTGACTTAAACCGAGTGTATACCCATCATTCTTGTTTAAGCAGATACGATTATGAACAGCGCGGATTCCGTTGGATCGATGCGGACAATGCAACTCAAAGCATCTATTCGTACTATCGTGAGGATGAAAAGAGTGTAATCATTACAGTCTTAAATATGACACCGCTAGCTATCGAAGAATTTCACGTAGGGGTTCCTTTAGCCGGTGAATATGTAGAGATTATCAATTCGCAAAAAGCTATTTATGAAGGTAATGACATGTGTAACTATGTCCCGGTAGTGGCAACCGAAGAATTATGTCATAATCTGCCATTTAAAATCGTCATACGAGTGTCTCCATTCGGTGCGATGATGTTTGAAGTGAGCAAAGTATAATTTGTGTTTTTTGGTAATATCTGATAAGATTCTACAGGGACTTTATAGGAGGTCGCATTGATGTTTAAAGACAAACACGATTTTAAACGCGATTTTACACAACGCGTTGTTGAGAAATACGGTCGTTCGGTAAAACAATCTCACCATACTGAACGATATATGGTTTTAGGCGATATGGTTCGAGACTATGCCTCGACTCTCTGGAAACAATCCAAAGAGGAAGTGGCTAATATCGGTGCCAAACAAATGTATTACTTCTCCATGGAATTTTTAATTGGACGTTTACTTGTCAATAATTTAATGAATCTGGGTATTTTCAATGTTGTTAAAGATGGATTAGCTGAATTAGGCATCGATTTGAACGAACTAGAAAATTTGGAGTCAGATGCTGGCTTAGGTAATGGTGGTCTTGGCCGTCTTGCGGCATGCTTCTTGGATTCTCTGGCATCTTTATCTTTACCGGGGCACGGTATTTGCTTGCGCTATGAATATGGATTATTCCGTCAAAAAATCATTGATGGATACCAAGTCGAAGTACCGGATCAATGGATGAAGCTTGGCAATGTGTGGGAAGTTCGTAAACCTAAGCATGCAATCGATGTTAAGTTTTGGGGACGGATCGAAATGCGCAAAGATGATGTTGGACGTTTATTCTTTGATCATGTTGATGCCGAACACGTTCGTGCGGTACCTTATGATATGCCAGTGGTCGGTCGTGGCACTGACACAACCAATACATTACGATTATGGGGTGCAGAAGCTTCGGATATTTTACCTAAAAATAAAGACTTCCGTCAGTATATTCAAGAGGTCAATGAAATATGTCAAAACGTATATCCGGATGATTCCACTGAGCACGGTCGCTATTTACGTCTGAAACAACAGTACTTCTTTGTTTCTGCCGGATTGAATGCGATGATCAAAGCCCACTTACGTGTCTATCCAAATTTAGATAATTTTGCGGAAAAAGTAGCTATTCAGTTGAATGATACTCATCCGGTATTAGCGATTCCGGAATTGATGCGTATATTGATGGATGAATATGAATATAACTGGGAATCGGCTTGGAATATCGTCTCAAACACAATGGCCTATACCAACCACACCGTGTTAGCGGAAGCATTGGAAAAATGGCCTGTTCAGTTTGTACAATATCTATTACCGAGAGTATTTATGATCATCGAAGAAATCAATAGCCGATTTGTTACCTATTTACGTCAATCTTACCCCAATGATCCGGGTAAACAATATCGAATGTCTATCATCAAAGACGGTCAGATCCATATGGCTCATTTGGCAGTTGTGGGATCGCACAGTGTCAATGGGGTAGCCCGTTTACATACTGAGATTTTAATAACAGATGTCATGCGTGATTTCCATGAGTTGTTTGATCAAAAGTTCAACAATAAGACTAACGGGATAACTCACCGTCGTTGGTTGACTTATTCCAATCCACAGTTGCATGATTTTTTAACTAAAACCATTGGGGATGAGTATGTCTATGAACCGGCGAGATTAATTGATTTATTGCCATTCGCTAAGAAAGCTCGTCAACAAAAGCAGTTTTTGGCGATTAAGCGTCAGCGCAAAGAAATACTTGCGAAGAAGATACTGGAGTGGACAGGAATCGAAGTTGACGTCAATTCGATTTTCGATGTTCAAGCCAAGCGTTTGCATGCATATAAGCGTCAATTGTTAAATGTGCTACACATTATCTATTTATATCAAAAAATTAAGGTTGAACCGGAATTTACGATGCATCCTACAACTTATATTTTTGCAGCGAAAGCAGCTCCTGCTTATTATTTTGCTAAAAAGATCATCAAACTAATTCACAGTGTTGCTGAAGTCATCAATAATGATCCGACGGTTAACAAATTTATGAAAGTCGTCTTTATTCCCAACTATAATGTCTCGGTTGCGGAAGTGTTGATGAATGCAGCGGATGTATCTGAACAAATTTCGACTGCTGGTAAAGAGGCTAGTGGTACTGGCAACATGAAGTTTATGATGAATGGTGCACTGACGTTAGGTACTCTTGATGGAGCTAATGTGGAAATCGATGAATTAGTGGGCCGCGATTATGATGTCATATTCGGAATGACCGTTTCAGAAGTTGAAGCATTACGTCATAGTGGTTATGATGTTTGGGAAGCCGTAAAGGACAATCCGCCTCTCAAACGTGTCATTGAATCGCTGATTGACGGATCATGGCATGTCAATCGTGATGAATTTAAGGCAATATATGATGAGTTGATGTATCGCAATGATGAATATTTCCTGATTGCTGATTTTGACAGTTATGTAAAAGCGCACCAAGAGGTTCAAAAGCGGTATGTCAATCAGAAATATTGGGCTGAAATGTGTCTTGTCAATATAGCAAAATCGGGATTCTTCTCTTCCGATCGAACGATAACACAGTATGCAAATGAGATTTGGAATATAAAACCAATCAATTAGCGGAGCAATCTCCGCTTTTTTCATAATTGAACTCGTGAAAAAACGTGATTTTGTGTTATGATATAACCGTTATTGAAGAGGGATTCATATGAGAAAAGTCGAGCGGTTTGAAGCGCACTTAGACGACTACAACAGTATTACTGTTTATTTATCCAAACGTTTCTATCAAGGGAAGAGCGAATCTTTCTTTTTGCGCGAGCCATCGGGTAAACTTTCGAAGCTAGTCATCAAGAGTTTTGAGAATACATCCAATGAATATAGTAAGTATATGCTAGCAGGATGTGAAAACATATTGTTTGGTGTTCCATATGAAGTCGTCGAAGAGCATAGTCTGTCAACACCTCTTCAAATCGGTTTGATAGTCAAATCGCCACGATTCGATCAAGAGTTTTATTACCCGGGAAATGATTTGGGTGCTCAAACAAACGGTGATGTCACTGAATTTGTGCTCTGGGCTCCCACAGCTGTTGCTGTTAAATTGCAGATAGACACGGATATTCGTATAACTTTGGATTTAAAACGCGAAGAAAAAGGAATTTATCGGATTTCCATCCCTCAGAATCTTCATCTTGCAAAATACATTTATCTTATATTGGTCAATGGAAAATGGATTGAAAGCATCGATCCTTATGGACGTTCATCTACAAGTAATTCTACGGTTAGCGTCGTAATTGATGACCATCAGTGCACAGTCGATCAGCGAGATGACTGTTTGCCTTTATTAAAAAGTAAAACGGATGCAATCATCGTAGAATGTTCAATCCGTGATTTTACAATGGACAAAGAATCCAACAATCCTTATCCTGGAACGTTTAAAGGATTCACTGTCCGAGGGACGATGAGTGCTAATAAAACGAAAACCGGATTTGATTATTTGTGCTCATTGAAAGTCAGTCATATTCAGCTGATGCCCATTTTCGACTTTGCTACAGTCGATGAAGAGAATGTTTCGATATTTTATAACTGGGGTTACGATCCTAATCAATATAATGTTCCCGAAGGAAGCTTTTCCAGTGACCCACATAATCCGCTTTCAAGAGTAGTAGAGTTGAAAGAACTGATTTCACAATGCCACAAGGAAGGTATGCGCGTCATCATGGATGTGGTTTATAATCATGTTTATGATATGGACGCTTCTAGTTTTGAAAAAATCGTTCCCTATTACTTTTTTCGCAGAAGTGCGACCGGAGCAGTATCTAATGGTTCTTTCTGCGACAATGATTTCGATTCCAACCGACTAATGGCCAGAAAATTTATCGTCGACTCATGTAAAATGTGGGTCAGTAGTTATGGCGTTGATGGATTCCGTTTTGACTTGATGGGAATTATCGATGTCGATACGATGAATCTGGTTGAGGAAGAATGTCAGAAGTTAAAACAAGATATTATGGTTTATGGTGAAGGATGGAACATGCCGACCATTTTGGATGATTCTTTGAAAGCTATGATGTTCAATCAACACCAAATGCCTAAAATCGGTCATTTTAATGATTTCTATAGAGATCATGTCAAAGGAAAGACCATAGAAAATGAAGTTTCGGTCAAAGGATATTGTACCGGAGATGTCAATTATTCAGAAGCTATGAAGATGGCTTTAGTTGCAAATACGTTGAATGATAATTTTGTATATTTGTTTGATACTCCACAGAAAAGTGTCAACTATGTGGAATGCCATGATAATCGTACGGCTTGGGATAAAATCAAGGAATGCTGTAAAGAAGACACGCGAGAAGTACGCATTCGCAAGCACAAGTTGATGATTGGTGCTTTGATGGTTTCTCAGGGAATCCCTTTCTTTCAAATTGGACAGGAGTTTTGTCGGACCAAAAACGGTGTGCATAACAGTTATCGCAGCAGCGACTATATCAATCAGGTAGATTGGTTGAGAAAAGATCGTTATCACGAAGTAGTTCAATATACCAAGGACATGATAAAGCTACGCAAGCAAATTGGGGCGTTCAGATTAAAAACGACCGCTGAAATTCGGCGACATGTGTATTTCGAGGATTTGAACAATCATATTTTGGTTTATGGTCTGAAAAATGTGAAGTCCTATGGCAGTTATGATCATATTCGGGTATTCTTTAATCCGACGAATCATGTTGTCTATCATCGGCTAGAAGATTATTCCGATTTAATTGCCAATGAAGCAGGATTGATTGGCGGTCTAAAGGTTCAAAGTTTAACGATCAATCCTAATACCATGGTCGTTGTTGGAAAATAATAAGCAAAAGGAGAGAAACGATCTCTCCTTTATTTTGTAATAAAGATATACTGTTTAGGCAGAATATTAACAACAGTCGCATGGGGACGACCGCTAAAGGCGTCTTTGGGATCAGTTACATACTTCTCGATGTTGATGGGTAATGGATGATCGGCAGTGTTGACAAACATCCACACGGATTGATCTTTATTGCTGCGCTCAATGACCAACAAATTACCGGTTTCCACCCATGTCCATATTGAATCATTGCGTAGACACGGATATTGATTGCGTAATGTTATCAATCGCTTGAATCTCTTTTGAAATGCGAGCTCCTCTTTATTAGGTTGCCAAATCATGCAGCGGCGACAATCAGGATCATATTTTCCTTCCATAGCGACTTCACTACCGTAATAAACGCAAATTGAACCAAAACTGATGAATAATAAGGCAAAGGCTAGTTCCACGCTGCGGATGTCATGGTTGAGTATGTTTCTTAGTCTTGCGGTATCATGGCTGTCGAGCAGATTGAACTGTACCTCACTTACCTTTGAGGGATAGTGAGCAAAAGCTTTGTCCATCCGAAAGCGAAATTGCGTAGTATTGATTTGTCCTGAAGCGAAGTCAATGATTGATCTGCCCAACGGATAGTTCATGACCGCATCGAAACGATCACCTCTTAGCCACTGCATCGAATCATGCCATACCTCACCTAAGATATAACAATCTTCTTTAACAGATTTGATTTCTTTTCGAAAATCATTCCAAAATGAGGGATCGATTTCATTTGCGACATCCAAACGCCAACCGTCAATATCGGCTTTTTCAATCCAATACTTACCGACTTCAATAAAATACTGCTTGGCATTGGGATTGTTGAGATTCAGTTTTGGCATATTCTTATCAAATGAGAAAGTTTGGTATGAAAATGGTTCATAACTGTTAATATAAAACCAATCTTTATAATCGGATAACTCTTTATTTCTCTTCACATCTTCCCATTGAGGGAAGTCAGATCCTGAGTGATTGAATACAGCATCTAACATGACTTTAATATTGAGTTGGTGAGCTCTTTTGACCAGTTCAATCAGATCATTCTCAGTTCCAAAAGCAGGATCAATGGCAAAGTAATTTCTTGTATCATACTTATGCGTTGTCACAGCCTCAAAGATTGGGGTCATATAAATGCCGCTGAAACCTAAATCCGCCAGGTAGGGGAGTTTCTCGATGATTCCCGCAATATCACCACCATAGATCTCTTTGTTGGTTACAGGACCTCTGTGCCACTCAAGAGTTCCTGTAGGATCGTTGGTTTTATCACCATTACAGAAACGTTCGGGGAATATCTGATACCAAATTGTATCTTTAACCCATGTTGGCGCGTTGAATTGTTGATGTTGATGAAGATAGGGCAAGAAGAAATTATTCCATAGTCCGACTTCTTCGTTAATTGGAGTAAATCCATCCTCACCAAACTGAAAGAACTCATCTTCTCCTTGAAGGATAAAATGATATTTCAATCGTTTGTTCTCGGGTATTAGGAAGGTTTTCCAAATATAGGCATGTTCAGTTATATATGCCAATTCCATCGCTTGTGTTCTGCTTTTCCATCGCCAACCGAGCGGGGTCCTTTCCCCTAAGTGAGGGTCACCAAAGACAACATTAACACTTAGAATATCTTTGCCGGTCGTTATTCGGATTTCAACTTCAGTATCACTAACGATGGCTTGCCACTGATCGTGGCTCTGATGGAAAATCGCGGATTTATTCATGTTTATCACCTGTTCACATTTTGAGTTATAAGCTAGATTTTGTCAAATGATATTCTGTGTTGTAAAAATGTAAACGCTCTCAATTTAGTTGAAATTTATTATTGTTATGTGCATAATAAAGATGGGAGGATTTCACATGAAGAAGAAAAAATCATTGTTCGAAAGGATAAAGAATATTTTCTCTGACGTTAAGAAAAATCCAGATCCGCTAAAGTCAGCTATCATGTCTTTTTTTATTATGGGATTGGGTCAACTCCGTAATAAACAAAAATCAAAAGCAGCTGTATTCTTCAGCGTACTTCTCGTTTTTCTATTAGCCGAATTATTAACAGGGAACTATCAGTATGCAATGGATGAGATATCGCGGTTTCCGGCGGATTCGGGAACACCGTTATACTTCTTTCGCGATTATGGCGGTATGATATCCAAGGGACTATGGGGTTTGTTCACCTTAGGTAAAGTCCCTGGTCAAATCTTATATCGCGGTCAGTTTGTAGAAACGTTTAATAAGACCATTCCTTGGTTGACAGCCGATAACTCTGTAACTCTTTTAGGAACAGGGTTAATCGCACTAATATTATCAGGAATCTTCCTAACTTTCTGGCTTATGAATATTCGGGATGCTTATATAAGTCGAAAAGCTCATTTACGCGGTGAAACGATTGAGACCGGATTAGTGTATGTGCGCCGTTTATGGAGCGACATGTTCCCTTATATTGTGTTGGTTCCGGCGTTGATTATGATATTATTCTTTACGTTAATTCCGTTTTTATTTTCATTCTTACTAGCCTTTACCAACTATACCTATCGGATACCGATTCCTAATCAATTGATTAAGTGGGTAGGTTTTGATACGTTTAAACTCATCGTTGCAGATGCAGGATGGTTTAAGATTTTCTCGCAAGTTCTAGGATGGACTTTCGTGTACGCTATCATGGCATCAGCATCTTGCTATATTTTAGGAATGATTCAAGCCATCATCATTGAATCTCGTTATGTCAAAGTGAAGAAACTCTGGCGTACAATATTGATCGTACCTTGGGCAGTTCCAGCGATGATTTCTTTGATGGTATTCAGAAATGTTTTTGAAACTAACGGATTAGCAAATCAATTGCTCTACATGACCGGAACTATGAACGGTGTCTCGAGTTTCCTTTATGGAATTGGCTTGCAAGGAGCGTTGGATAATCCGATCTTCTGGTTCTCGGCTGTATACAATGGCAATCTGGCTAAGGTAGTCGTCATATTAGTTAACTTGTGGTTGGGAGCTCCGTACTTCATGATGTTGATTACCGGTGTGTTAACGACATTGCCCAAAGATTTATATGAGGCTGCTTCGATTGATGGCGCTTCAAAGTGGCAGAGTTTCCAAAACATTACCTTGCCATTGATTTTAAAGGCAACGGTACCAGCCATTGTAATGACCTTCACTTTTAACTTTAATAACTTCGGCGCGATTTTCTTCTTGACCGGAGGTGGTCCGCGTTGGGATGATGCCTTGATTCCGATGTCAATGAAACTATCTGGAGGTATACCCGGTCAAACGGATATCTTGATTTCTTGGATATATAACCTGTCATTTGCTAATAATGCGCAGTTGTACAACGTTGCGGCTGTTTATTCCATATTGATCTTTGCTTTCGTAGGGTTCATTTCGGTATACAATCTGTCACGCTCGAAGGGCTTATGGGAGGAGGATTAATATGCAACGCAAATTTATCGATTACGTTCTCGGATTTTTGGCCTATGCATGGTTGTTGATAGCTTGTGTAATCGTGTTGGTTCCTATCCTTTGGATGATATCCGCAGCTTTTACACCGGGACGTTTATTGACTTCCGTTCCGTTAATTCCTGATCCAACTAGGTTTACCATGGAACATTACAACTTTATTTTTGAATATAAATCCAATGCGGCTCAAGTACTTGCGGATTTCCCAGGTGCATTCCTTCGGACCGCCCAAATAGCCATTATAAATACTGTCGGTGTTGCATTACTTTCAACACTGACTGGTTATGCATTTGCTCGATTGCGCTTTACTGGTAAGAAGCAAATGTTACTGACGATGATGGTTTTACAAATGTTCCCATCCTTTATGGGAATGGTTGCTTTGTTCCTTTTATTTAGAACCTTTGGTTTCTTAAATAAACCAAATTACCTTGCTTTAATTTATATGACCGGGGCTATTCCATACAATACCTTCTTGGTTCGCGGTTTTATGAGAAATATACCTAAGTCGTTGGATGAAGCTGCTTCAATCGATGGAGCAACACCTCTTCAAATATTGCGAATGATCTTGCTTCCATTGATTGTTCCGATCATTGGTTTTATTTCAATTAGTGCTTTTATGACTCCGTGGCTAGATTTCATTCTTCAGTTCAGATTCTTACAACCTGAGAATATGACAGTTGCTGTGTGGTTATTTAGAACAACCGATCCGTTCAATACACTGTTCTACAATCCATTGAGGTTTATGGCAGGTGCACTCTTGATTGCGATTCCAATCATGATTATCCAGTTCTTTATGCAAAAGTATATGGTCTACGGATTGACAGCCGGAGCCGAAAAGGGTTAATGTTTGGGTGCAATGCAAATTGCACCTTTTTAAGGAGGCAGCATGGGATTCTTTAAGGAATTTTCGGATGTTTTGATTAGTAATCAAGCAGTAATCAAGCATCGCAAAATCCGTTGGTATAAAACTGTGATTTTGTTTCTTTTCTCAGCATTTATTGTATCTGTACCTTTCTTTGTAGGGAAATTCAGTACGACCGGGGAAGAACTTTTATTAAACTTTGAGGGCTTTCACGAGGACTTTTATGAGTTGATTCAATCGCAAGAATGTGAATTCAAACAAGGATATTTTCTTTGCGACCAAAAGACTTTGATTGTTGAAGGTGACACATACAAAATATACCTTCTTCCAGATACTGAGATAAAAGAAACGGAAAATGTGATCGTTTTTTACAATGATTCTTTTCTAATATCAAAAACCAGCACGAACTATCAATATGGGCTCTACACATTTGGAGATATATCATTTGAGGAGTTAAGAGAAAACTTTACAACTTATCAGATAGATCCTAAGGAGTGGTCGGGTGTTTATCTAAGGAATATGGCTTTGAGCAATTTGAGCTTTGAATTAGTCATTATCTACATAGGTTTGATGGTTCAATATGCTATTTATATTCTGGTCGTTTCAATGTTTATGATGTTTATCAATACCAAACAGACCGGACAACGTTGGAAATATGGTGAAGTATTGAATATGCTTGTGTTAGCCATGTTTTCTCCTGCACTTTTGATGGCCTTCTTATCACTGTTTATGCCGGGGACTGCTTCTATTATTTTCCCGATTTTCTTTGTGGTGCGCATTGTGTTTCTGTATGGAACTATGATGAAGACACAACTTGATCAGAAACCGGTAGAATAAACCTCATGAAAACGATTACATAGAAATCCGACATTTTTGGGGACTCTGGAATCTTCTGATAATAACTGTGAATTTACTCAAGATATGAGTTGCGAAAACGTTTTATTATCCAAGAAACGGTCTTTATAACACAATTTTGATGATATTTTTGCGATTTTTGATACTTATCTAGCGTCTTATCGCGATCGTTGACGGTAGGTGTAACCGTTTACATCGCAAAATCTTAGTGATATAATCTAATTAGCTTCACTAGAAGCAGAAATTTCAGGAGGGAAATTTTAAAAATGAGAAAATTTTTAACTTTCTTGGCTATAATCGCAATGACGTTCTCCGTCGCAGCATGCAGTCCAAGAAACACAGAACCTGACTGCGATCCGGAAACTATGGATGGAACGTCGGTCTGTTACGACTCCGCTACCGGTACCTTCGCAGTTGAAAAAGGCGCTACGATTCGTTTTGGTGTTGATAATGAAACTTGGGGTAAGGCAATCGTTGCTTTGTGGGACAAGACTTATCCAGAATTGGCCGGCACAGTTGAATATGTTAACTCCGGTTCACAAGGATCAACGGACAGTGTTGCTGTTCAACAAGGCGAATGGCCGGATGTATTTATGGCTATCGACGGTGAAACTCCGCGTAACTCTTCTCACTTACTGCCGATGCATGCTGAACTTGCGAAAATCGTAAAAGCAAACTCGGTTGAATCTTTCTTTAATGCTGGTAATGCTACCGATGGCGTCGTTCACTATGCACCGATGACTTATGACGGTATGGCATTTATCTGGAACAAAACTATGCTTGAAGCTTTAGGTTTAAGTACTGCTGATGCTGATGGCGATAATTTGCCGGATGCATTTGATACTTGGGAAGAAATCTTCGCATTATCGACCGCTTGGGCAACTACACGTCCGGAATACAAAGGCAAAAAGGTAAATGTTGTATTCCCAATGTCTTTGACAAACCAATGGTCTGATTATCATCACTTGACATCAGCTGGTTGGCAATTGTTCGGTTCAGGCGATCCGACAAAACCAGGCTATGATGATCCGAAATTTGCTGCTGGTTTACAATTCATTCTTGACGCAAAAGCTGCTAAGATTTCTGTTGAAGAATCTGGCGAAGTTTCTCCGGCTGACTCGATGGGCTGGCGTTGGGATAATGTTATCAATGAAGAAATTGCTCCGTTTGGTTTAGTTGGTACATGGATGGATGTTGCTGCCGCTCAAACAACGACTGGTTCAACATTTATGATTTCACCAGTTCCGACGTACAACGGAATCAACCAAAGTCCGTTTGTTAAGACTAAAGGTTTCGTAATCAACGCTTACACAAAATGGCGTTCGGCTTCTACCGAATTAATGAGACTTGTTTATTCGAAAGACGGTTTCCAAGCAATGGTTACCGGAACTTCGTATGCTCCATCGTTGGTTGATGGTTCCAATTTGGTTCCGACATTGACGGCTGGTGGTATTCAAGAACAAATGATGAGCGCATTCGTTTACAACTATCCGGAACCGGCATTGTTGTTACCGAATAACAAAGCACGCAAATCGATGGATTCCGCATACTATCCGTTTATTTCCAATACGGAAAGAGCTATCTGGGATGGCACACTGTCAATCGCTGATGCAGTCGCTGAGTTGATTGAACTGTCCGATGCTGCTATTGAAGCAGACAATAAGTAATTTTAGTTAAACAATCAAATGGATTTGCGAATGAGCATCGAAAGATGCTCATTCTTATAGGGAGAATACTATGAAGAAACAATGGTGGATGGAAACCGTCGGATATCAGATTTATCCTCGTTCATATAAAGATACCAATGGTGATGGCATCGGTGATTTACCTGGAATCATCGAAAAGTTAGATTATATCGCTCAGTTAGGTGTGAATCTTATTTGGATTTGCCCATTTTATAAATCACCGATGGATGACAATGGATATGATGTCAGTGATTTTTATACTGTTGATGGATTGTTTGGTACGTTAGACGATGCAAAAGAATTAATCAAGCAAGCACATGATCGGGGCATTCGTGTCATCTTGGATTTGGTGATGAATCAGACATCCGATGAACATCCATGGTTTGTGGAATCAAGAAGCAGTAAAGACAATCCAAAACGTGATTGGTATATTTGGCAAGATGGAAAATATGACAAGACAGGAAACATGATACCTCCCAATAATTGGGCGAGTTTCTTTGAGGGATCCTGTTGGAATTATGATGAACATACCAACCAGTACTATATGAAGATATTCTCTAATAAGATGCCTGATTTAAATTGGGAAAATCCTAAATTGAGAATGGCCATGGCAGAAATGTCGAAGTGGTGGTTGGATTTAGGTGTTGATGGTTTTAGAGTCGATGCGATCGCTCATCTGGCTAAGGATACAACCTTTAAAGACAGTACGATGAATGTTAAACCTGGGCATTATGCTCCGGATTGGCGAAAATTTTCAAATCGTGACCGTCTTTTTGATTACTTAGCTGAGTTTCACGATGAAGTATTAGCTCATTATGACTGTGTAACGGTAGGGGAGGTCGGAGGTGGTGCTCAGGTGGAAGAAGCTGAGCGTTATGCCGGTTACCGTACTAAAGGATTTAATATGGTATTCAATTTTGATCACTGTTGGAAAAATGGTGCTTTTGAAGATGAGGGCCGAACTAAAGGCAAACTAACGACGGATGTCATTGATCTTAAGACAACGCTTGAACGGTGGATTTTGGGAAGTGAAAGTAAAGTTTGGATGCCTCAGTACTGGCTAAATCATGATCATCCCCGTGTGGTATCTCAATATGGTGACATCGGGGAGTATCATCGTGTTTCCGCTCAGATGTTAGGAGCGGTGTTATTAACTCTACCAGGAACACCCTTTATTTATAACGGTGAAGAGATTGGGATGACGAATGTCGATTATGAGTCAGTGGATGAGTTTAGAGATGTATGGGTCAGAAATTTTGTTCCTTCAGCTCGCAAGCGCATCAGTGAAGAGCAGATATTGACGCATTTGCGTCGGGCATCGCGAGACAATGCTCGCACACCGATGCAATGGGATGACAGTGAAAATGCCGGATTTACTACAGGAATACCGCATTTGAAGACTGTTGGAAACTATAAGACGATTAATGTGAAGAATCAACAAATGGATGAGAATTCAGTGTTATCTATGTACAAACGACTGACTCAATTACGATTGAACAGTGATTTAAAAGATGTATTGATTTATGGGAAATTTAGATTGATTCAAAAAGAGCATCCGGATATATTTGCTTATCGTCGGTATGTCGACACGGATGAGGTCGTCATGATTGCCAATTTCCGAGATACAAAAGTAATGTTTGATTTTGAATATAAAAAGTATGATTGTGTTTGTTCTAATTTCGAGAATTCTGGAAGTGATTTTTTGCCCTATGAGTTTCGTATTTTAAGGGCGAAGGGAGTTTAATGCTATGAGGAAAATTCTTGTCAGTTTATTAATCCTGGGGTTAGTGCTGGGTTGCGCGCCGAAAGAACCTGAAAATAAAAGCAAAACAGTCGATGAATTACGATTAGCACTAGCAGATTACGATTCAACGGATTTTTTGGCGAATGTCAGTGTTGCCTATCAGATTTTTCCGATATCTTTTGCGACTAGTGATACTGACCGTTTAGGCGATATTCGAGGAATCATTAATAAGTTAGACTATCTTAATGATGGAGATCCCAATACAGATACAGATTTGGGTATTCAGGCTATTTGGTTGACACCGATTTATCCTTCTCAAACATATCATAAGTATGATATTTTGGACTATAAAGCCATTGATCCAAAGTTTGGGACGATCGATGATTTTAAGGAATTGCTCGAAGAAGCTCACAAGCGCGGAATTAAGATTATTTTAGATATGGTTTTTAATCATACAGCTTATGACCATCCTTGGTTTAAGGCAGCTCTTCGAGGGGAGGAGCCATATGTTAATTATTATCGGATCGAAGAAAAACTTGATCTTCAAGAATATCCGACAAGAAATGCCTGGAAAAACGCAGGAGGTAAGTTTTATTATGCGTGGTTCTGGGATAAAATGCCGGAACTGAATCTTGAAAACGAAGCAGTTCGTGATGAAATCCGTGAAATTTCGAAATATTGGATTGATTTGGGTGTAGACGGATTTCGATTTGACGCTGCGAAGCACGCTTATTATCCAGATGAATATCCAGTTGGAACACCAACGTTAGAAAAGAATTTACAGTTCTGGATGGAGTTGCGTTTGTTTATTAAGGAATACAAATCAGACTTCTTCTTGGTTTCTGAAATTTGGGATACGGCACAAAATCAAGCGCCTTACGCGCATGCTTATGATACGATGTTTAATTTTGATTTTGGTGAGATGGTTATTAGTGCATTGAATGTTGGTAATCATGGAAATCTGATTCAGAAGCATCTTGATAATGTAATAAGACTGACGGATCGAAATCCAAATTACGTTGACTCACCGTTTTTGACTAATCACGATCAAAACCGTGTTATGAGTCTGTTTGCGGGAAGTGTCGACAAAGCAAAAATCGCTGCCGGGCTTTTATTGACCATGCCAGGATTGCCGTTTGTTTATTATGGTGAAGAAATCGGTATGCTTGGGGTTAAGCCAGATGAGCGAATTCGAGAACCGATGCGTTGGAACGATGATATCACCAGTGAGGTGGCTTATTGGAATCAATGGATATACAATTGGGAAACACCGAATGTACTTGAACAACAAGCAGATGAAAATTCGTTATGGACGCATTATCGAGATTTGATTCAATTACGAAAAACATATTCGGACACCTTTATCTGGGGGGATATGGAGCAAGTAACTCTGAAAAACAGTTCGGTCTTAGGTTACTATCGATCGGATGAAAAGAATCGCTTCTTAATCATTAGTAACTTTTATAACGGTCCGATGGTCGGTGAGTTTGATGCGGAAGTTCTTGCAAAAGTGGAGCCACTATTTACATTAGGTAGTGTTTCAATTGATTCAGATAAAATCAGTCTATCACCTCGTGCGATGGTCGTCTATCGCGTAAATCCATGAGAAAGATCGCTGGATATCAACTCTCCGAGGGAATAAGTTCTACATCTTTTTCAGAAAGCTGTGCGCTGATTTTTGATTCAACTAAAACGGTTACCATATTAAGTAAAAGTCATGGCTATTTTGAACTTGAGGAAGAGGATTTGGGATTGATTGAAGTATTGATGTCGCATTTAAATCAGACACTTGGCATCGTGATGACGGTAGTTATCACTCATCGTTGGGATGATGTTGCTTATCAGGGGTTGAATGTTGCTGTGCGTCATAGTAAGGGCAGTATGATTTACTTGGCTGACGCTTTGCTTTATGAGCGTATTGAAGGTGAGAATACTTTGTTCACATCATTAGATAAGCAATTTGAACCATTATCTAGAGAGTTAGTTCAAACCGCAGAAGCATTTATAACTTCAGGATGCAAGGCGACATTTGCTGCTGCTCGACTATATATTCATCGAAACACTTTCGCCTACCGTCTAAATCAGTTCATTGAGAAAACACAGCTAGATATCCGAGATTTTCATCATGCTCGATTGTTTCAGTTGTGGTGGCTGATAAAAACAAGAAACAATTAGTTGATTTGTGCGTAATGCACAAATCATTTTTATTTATTTGAGTTATAATATTGGCAGAGGTGAAACTATGGCAACATTAAAACTTACGGACATTCAAAAAATTTATGATAACAATGTTCAAGCTGTATTTGATTTTAACTTAGAAATTGAAGATAAGGAATTCATTGTTTTGGTTGGTCCTTCCGGATGCGGAAAATCGACGACTTTACGTATGATTGCCGGTTTGGAAGAAATTACCAGTGGTGAGTTGTACATTGATGGCCGTTTGGTTAACAATGTCGCTCCAAAAGACCGTGATATAGCGATGGTATTTCAATCGTATGCCTTGTATCCGCATATGACGGTTTTTGATAATATGGCGTTTGGTTTGAAGTTAAGAAAAATGCCGAAAGATGAAATTGAGCAACGCGTTCGTGAAGCAGCGAAGATTTTGGAAATCGAACAATATTTAGATCGTAAACCTAAAGCTCTTTCCGGCGGTCAGCGTCAGCGGGTTGCTTTGGGTCGTGCAATCGTTCGTAACGCGAAGGTATTCTTGATGGATGAACCTTTGTCTAACTTAGATGCGAAATTACGTGTTCAAATGCGTTCGGAAATCATTAAACTACATGAACGTCTTGATGCAACTACGGTTTATGTTACCCATGACCAAACCGAAGCTATGACGATGGCTAGTCGTATCGTTGTTATGAAAGATGGATACATCCAACAAATCGGTGCTCCGCGTGATGTTTACAATCATCCGGTCAATATGTTTGTGGCTAACTTTATCGGTGCTCCTGCGATGAACTTCATTCACGGTGTATATCGTGACGGACGTTACGAAGTTGATGGCCGCTCATTCGTCATTCCGGAAATGTATCACAATGAACTAAAAAATTACAATGGTAAGGAAGTCGTATTGGGCATCCGTCCGGAAGACATTCATTATGAAGGCATAGTCGCGGAAACTTTCCCTGAAACACCGTTTGATTTCTATGTTGAAGTTAGTGAACTTCTAGGGCATGAGTTTATTCTTCATGGTAAATTCGGCAATCAACCGATTTTGGCCAAAGTTCCTTCACGTGTTAATGTTAAAGCCCATGATACAATCCCCTTGGCAATGGAAGTTACAAAATTGCATTTCTTCGATAAGGAAACGCAAAAAGCGATCATAAGATAATTATGGCGAAAGACACATTGAAATCCCTGAGTCATCAGGTGATATATCAGGTGTATCCACGCAATCACTCCAATGCCGGCACCTTTGCCGGCATTGTTGCGGATATGGACAGAATAAAGGATTTGGGTGTGGATATCCTGTATTTACTACCGATTCATCCGATCGGTAAGGCTGCGCGTAAGGGGATATTGGGCAGTCCGTATTCAATCAAAGATTATCGTGCAATTAACCCGGAATTGGGAACGAAAGATGATTTTAAAGTACTTATCAGTGAAGCACATAAGCGCGAACTAAAGGTTATGATGGATTTGGTCATGAATCACACATCGCGTGATCATGAGTGGATTCAAACAAAGCCCGAGTATTACTATTTAAACAATGAAGACAAAATGGGTAATAAGGTCGGCGATTGGTCGGACATTCAAGATTTGGATTTTGATCATCTCCCATTGTGGGATGAGATGATTGATATGTTGAAAGAGTGGGTTGAGCTTGGAGTCGATGGCTTCCGTTGTGATGTTGCACCGTTTGTACCCATTGATTTCTGGCTTAAAGCAAGAGATGAGATTAATAAACTGAATCCTGACCATATCTGGTTAGCGGAAAGTGTTCATAAAGAGTTTCTAAAGCACATGAGAGACGAAGGTTTCTTGTGTCACAGTGACGGTGAGATGTACGCAGCGTTTGATGTTTGCTATGACTACGACATCTTTCAGGAAGCAGAAGATTATTTTAAAGGTAAGAAGCCGTTATCCGCATTTATCGACCGACTTCAGCTTCAAGATATGATTTATCCGATGAATTATCTAAAGGCAAGAGCGTATGAGAATCATGATGTTGCGCGATTGATGCAACAGACGAAAAATGATGTATACAAGACGAAAAACTGGGTAGCCGCAATCTTTGGTCTAAAGGGAATGGCATTTCTGTATGCCGGAATTGAAGCATTGACTGATCGTTTACCGAATCTATTCGATAAGGATCCGGTGGACTGGTCGAAAATCGATACGGAGTTTACAGAACAGTTGAAAAACCTGATACAGATTAAGAAACTACCAATCACAAGCGAATACACAAAGTATCGTGTCATCGATGATGGTCTGAACATTTTGCATATCGAGTATCAAAAAAACGAGGAAAAACTTATCTTCCTGTGTAATGTCGGGCAAGTGCGGGATGATGTAAAAATTGACTTTCCATCGGGAGAGTATAATAACTTATTCAACAATAAAAAAATCCGGGTTGATGATGGATTTATCCGTCTGTCAAAGTATCCCATCATCTTACATAAATAAACACAAGAGCCTCTCAATTGAGAGGTTTTGTAATTAACTTACATTACTTGCTTAATCAGTTTTCATTGCATTGTAAAGGCTATGTGTTCATGATAATATTTAATAAACCTGAACAGTCAGCTGGGAGAAATTCCGATGTACAAAGTCATTAATCAACTCAAAGAACGAAATTTTGGGCATCCGTTAAGTAACAGCGAGCAAGCTGTTCTTGACTATCTGGAAAAGAACTTTAAGGCCATACCTAAAATCACTGTGACACAGTTGGCGGATAAAAGTTTTACATCCCAAGCAACAGTCAACCGTGCATGCAAGACGTTGGGGTTTTTCGGGTTCAGTGAACTTAAGTTTGCGATCGCACAAGATATCCAACTCATGAACACGGTGACGACTCGACACATATCCAGAACAGAGAGTATTTTAGGCAAGGTTTTTTTCGAGGGAACTCAAGAGGTAGTTAAGCAAATTCTTAATGGCAATCGGAAGGTATTACTTTTCGGACTCGGTGCATCCGATATATCTGCTCAATATTTTCAAAGACAATTGCTCTATTTCGGAATTCCGACAATAATCATCGAGCAAGAGAAGATGTTGGAGAATTTCAAGGATTATATTTTGATTGTTATTTCCAGTTCAGGGGAGACGATGCGTAGTATGCAATTGGTGAAGCGAGCCAAAGAGCTGAACATGACCGTACTAGCAATAACTAAGAGTAAAAGCACGCTTACTCAATACTGTGATGCAGCATTTCTACATGATGTTCCGGTTGATAAGCTTGACGGAATTTCCAGGGAACAACAATTGCATATGATCATCATGTTGAATGAAATCATAGATCAAATTGATTTCGAGTTAAAGGCAAGAAAAAAGGCAGTATAACGTTATAGAACCAACATAATACTGAGACAAAGGAATTCCTGATTGAGGAGTTCCTTTTTTTGTGTGGAGGACGTGAGATGGTGATTTATATTCATTTAATTTTTCGGATAATTATCCGTATTCATGGAAAGCAAAACATTTTAGTAATTCTACAATATGTATGTAAGCGATTTCTAAAAAGGAGGATCACATGAGCAAGCAATTACATATCATTATGCACACGCACTGGGATCGGGAATGGTATTTCTCAAAGGATGAGACAAAAGTATTACTTCGAAATCACATGGAGAACGTTTTTGACTTTCTACAGACACATCCGGCATGCATCTATGTACTGGATGGTCAGAGTGTTATGATCGATGATTATCTCGAACTTCAACCGGATGCAGAGGACCGTATGAAGCATTTTGTTGCAAACAAACAACTGCGAGTAGGGCCTTGGTATACGCAAACCGACTTATTGCTGGTTGCCGGTGAGTCAATCATCCGCAATCTCTACTACGGTATCAGACGGGCAAAGGATTTGGGTGAACCAATGCTGGTCGGATATGCACCAGATACTTTCGGACATGCCAGTCAAATGCCGCAGATTTATCAGATGTTTGATATCAATTCGACCGTTTTTTGGAGGGGGTTCAGTGAGCTAAAAGCAAGTAAGAGCGACTTCATTTGGGAAGGGGTAGATGGTTCTCGAATTGTTGGAATTAATCTAGCAACCGGATATCAGGGAGCAAAGTACCTTGAGAATGATGACGAACGACTGCGTATCAGAATGGAAAAGATAATGTCAGTACTTGATCAATATTCTGCCGGGGTGGGAAGACTGATTATGAATGGTCACGATCAGATGCCGATTCAAGAAAATATAGAGGAAATCATATCGAAATTGAGGGTAATGTATCCATCGGATGAGGTAAAAGTAAGTGATTTTGAGTCATATATTGCCTCACTTGATAAAAAGTCTTTAGAAGTGGTCAGTGGAGAACTCACTCACAGTAAGCATTCTCGTATACATCGTACGATTGGTTCGACGAGGATGGACATAAAAATGCTCAACAGCGAAATTGAACACAAGGTATTTGATGTTCTTGAACCGCTCGCATCGATCTTACATGATTCCGGTATTCTATATCCCCATGCGGTCATTGAGAAAATCCTCAAAACGCTGTTTGAAGTCCATGCTCATGATAGTATCGGCGGATGTAACACAGATGAAGTCAATCAAGATATTAAAAGCAGGTTAATTACTGCGAGGGAACTGGTTGATACCCAAATCGAGTTGTACTTACGACTGTTGGCTATGGCTGATAGGGATGAAAGTAAAACTATAATTGTAGCAAATCTGTTGCCTGAACAAAGAAAGGAGGAAAGGGTAGAAGTAGAGTTGCAAACCAGAACGGCGAACTTTAGGTTGTTCGACGAAAAAGGTAAGGATGTTGATTATGTATTGATTAAGCAAACTGTTGAAGATGCAGGAAAAATCGATAGGCAGGTTGCAGCAAAGCTCTTGGATATTCAAGCATATATCAGTAAAGTAGTATTTATAATCGACGAGATTGAAGGTTTAGGGGTTAAATATCTGAAATATGAAGAGGTTGAGTCACAACGACCCGTCGAGAATTCAGATTTGTCTGATTCATCAATTGAAAACGAGCGCTATAGAATCAGTGTACTTAACAATCGTTTCATACTTGTGGATAAGCGAAGCAAAGAAACCATTGAGAACTTCATTTTCATAGAGAATGGTGGGGATGCCGGGGATAGCTATGATTATTCACCACCGCTACAAGATAGAGTTATATCAAGTTTTGAAACCGGAGAAGTTAAGGCAAAGATTAATTGCGGTGAATTTATGCAAGAGCTTGATTTTGAAATAATCATAAAAGCTTACTCATCAATGGATGAGAGGTTGAAGGGAATCAATTCACAATCCAATCAGTTTCAAGGATCGATCCGACTATTTATGGGGGATGTAGGTATCTATTGTGAGTTAAGCACAGTGAATCAAAGTGTGGACACTCGATACAGACTTGTATTTAAAACAAACCGGAGATCAGAAAACGTGCTGGTCGACGGACACTTATCAGCGCAAATCAAACCGATTTATCTCAAAAAAGAGTTGGGTGTATGGGAACAGGAAGCTTGGGTCGAAAAGCCCATCAGCGTAGAAACGTGTCAAAGCTACGTCATGATCGAAGAAGAACATAAAAAAGCAGCGATTTTCACTCAAGGTTTGAAGGAGTATGAAGTTATTGATGACTGCATATATCTTACCTTATACCGCAGTTTCTCGCATCTTGGTAAGCGCAACTTAGTTAACCGTCCAGGCAGACCCTCGGGGATTGAGGTTGAAACACCGAACAATCAACTGTTAGGACAGTCGTTTAAATTTCAATTTACACTGCGTTTCGATTTGGAGGAAATCCATCCTTCGAAACTGTCAAAAACATATGCATGTCCGCTGGTTGGGTATCAGAAAAAAGAGTTCAACAAATTTAACCTAAACACACCAAACCAGTTGCATAAACCGGAATCTAATTTATCATTGGAGTTGAATGGTGCTGTAGTTAGCGCAGTGAAGCGAACCATTGATGGCAATCATCTTCTAGTAAGGATATTTAATCCCGAAACGAGTCCTATACAATTAAGCTTGCCTGAAAATGTTCGCTATATCAACGCCTTGGAATCACAATTGTTACCTATAAAAAATAATTCAATCAATCCTCAAGAGATCCTACAATTTATCATATAACTACTTATAAAGTAAAAGGAGAAGAAAATGTCAGAATTCAAAAAGAACTTCCAAAGTTTCGGGAAGTCGTTATTATTCCCGATTTCACTACTATCGTTTATGGCTATTTTTCTTGGTTTGGCAGCAGCATTTCAAAATCCGAATATCATCAAAACCCTACCTTTTCTAGCAGATACAAATATACAAAACGTTCTTGGATTGATTCGCCGGATTGCTGGTTTACCGTTTGGTCAGTTGCCTGTTCTGTTTGCACTTGCCATTCCTTTGGGAATGGTCAAACGCGATCGTGAAGTAGCTGTTTATTCAGCTCTTGTTGGATATATTGCAATGCTAATGGGCATGAGCTACTTCTTGCAATTGCAAGGGCTGACAGGGGCTACGACATCAGTTGCAAGTCTGATGGATGTCAAAGGACTTAGCCAGGTAGACGCGACGTTAACTAATGCTTTGTTTACAAATGTATTAGGCATCTTTGTTTATAATATGAATGTCATCGGCGGAATTATCGCTGGTGTTACAACTGTAATGATTCACAACAGATTCCGTCAAACAGAACTACATCCTTCATTAACGTTCTATAGCGGCAAGCGTTTTGTACCAATCATTACGACGTTATTAATGGTTCTGGTCGGTGTTGCACTAACCTATCTTTGGCCATTTGTTAATACGGCGATTATCGCTGCTGGTAAAATGATCAGTGATGCAGGTCTGCTTGGAGCTTTCTTGTACGGTTTCGTTGAAAAAGTAATCAATCCAACCGGTCTTCACCACATTCTTAATCAAACGTTTAGATTTACTGCTTTAGGTGGTGTTGAGACGATCAACGGTACGTCCTTGGTCGGAGCATTACAGATTTACTTATATCAATTAGAAAACAATTTAGCTTTCTCAACAAATGCGACACAATATCTTGCTCAAGGCAAAATCTTGCACATGGTATTCGGTATGCCTGCGGCAGTATTCGCTATGTACAAATGTGCATTGCCGGAAAAACGTGACCGGGTCTTAAAATTCTTTATGGCGGGTCTTACTGCAGTTATCCTGACAGGGATCACTGAGCCAATCGAATTCACATTTATATTTATTTCTCCGATTCTTTGGGTAGTCAATGCTGTCTTTGCTGGCTTGGCATTCTGGGTACCTGCATTGCTCAATGTTGCTATCGGAAATATCCAAGGTGGTATCATTGACTGGTTAGTATTCGGTGTTCTTCAAGGGATGGACACGAAATGGTATATTTTCTTAATTGCAGGTCCAATATTCTTTGCAATGTATTACTATACATACTCGTTTATTATCCGTAAGTTCAATGTATTCACAGTTGGACGCAGAGAAACAGATTTCAATGATGAAGAACCTATAGACAATGCTACTGTGGTTCAGGCGGATAAGGATGTTGAAATGGCAAAGCTGATTGTAGATGGTTTAGGCGGAGCAGCAAACATCGTAGATGTTGATAATTGTATTTCCAGACTTCGAGTAGAATTAAAGGATGACTCACTTGTTGATGAAGCATTGATCAAAAAGACACAACCTAATGGAATCGTTCGTCCGGGTAAAAATGTCATTCATATCGTCTACGGCGGTAGAGTTACGAAAGCGCGCAATGTCGTCGATAATTATCTGTACTCTTTGAAGGGATAGTCGGTCTTAGTTTATTGTATCATTGCACAAAAAGGAGACACGATGAAAACATTTCTGTTTAACAACAAAAAACTTAAAGTTGCTGCAGTAACTTGTGGTAATCTTATCGAATTAAGCAGTGTCAGTGATGAAGTATTCGCGAAAAAGATGATGGGTGAAGGCTTTGCCATTGAACCGACAAGCAAACAAATCGTTGCTCCTTTCGATGGGAAGATCGCATTTGTATTTCCAACCAAACATGCTATAGGACTGATAAGTAATCAAGGCATTGAAGTTCTGATTCATGTGGGTATCGACACCGTAAAGCTTCAAGGAGAGTGTTTTGAGGCCTTTGTTTCTGAAGGACAATCTGTAAAAGCAGGGGAAAATTTACTTACTGTTGACTTTGATGGAATTCGCAAGCTTGGGTATCTATCGACTACTATGGTCGTCGTCACAAGTGGCCAGACGCAAGACATCACATACGTGAAAATGACAGGGGATGTCGTTCAAGGAGATCCCGTCCTAGAGATAAAGATTAGATAAAAATAATATATTACTTAAGTCAAACTGTCGTAATCTGACAGTTTTTTTATGTCGATTAAATACCCTCTTTTGCAGTTATAGATATAATGCTATACTTTTAATGGGAAAAGTGTGGGGGATATAAAATGAAAATCATCAAAGTGCTATTTCTGATCATGATTCTGATTACTACGGTTTTCGGGTGTCAGAAAACCGATGATTCCGAGCAAATATTTAGTGATCTATTGTCACATAAGACGATTAATCATTTTCGATTTGTTTCGAAAGATATCGTGGAAAAGATTAGAACAGAAACCGATCAGACACTATTAGTTGAGTATGATGTGACCTTATCGACAGATGCAGTAATGATTATTGGAGTATCAACATTGAGTTATACTAAGGATAAAGGAAAACTGACTCTTCAACAAAATGATTTAGTTATTCATCAAACCATACCTTCGAAAGCTGTTGATGCCGAAATGGTAAAGAGCTCTCTGGCTTTTCAACGGGGAACAGGAATATATTCAAGTTTGCGTAGAATCTTTATACCTGGTGAAATCAAGAGCGAACTGACCAAGATAGCCGATACACAATACGAAGCCGTGATCACGGAAACGTATCAGGACGGGATATATCAGTATGAAATAAAACAACTTTTCAGCGCTTCATTTGATATCGTACGAGGGTGGGAATATGTAAGGAAGGGTTACATCTTCTCAGAGATCATGGATTGGAATGGCGTTTATGATATTGCTTTTGACATTGCGAAAGAAGATCCGGAAAACTATAAGAGCGATGAATATACTGCTGATGAAGTGATAAGAGTTACCATCGATGGCAAAGTAGAAAGAATAGCATCTGTTGAACTTGTTTCAGAATCTAACCCAAATTTTACTTGGATTAAAAATATTGATCAGGTAATCGTTTCGTTTAACAGAAATGGAAAGTCATATCGGGTTAAATCTACATATGAACAAGGTATAGAGTTTTTTGCGGATAGATTTCTTGATGCCAAAACTCTATATATAAAGTATGAGCCTGGACAAGCCAAACAATTATACATAAAGTATGGGAAAATGCACAAAGGTTCACAGATTGGATTTAGTGCATTTGGTCAGATTTTGCCTATCTCAGATTACGATTTTCCTGCTTCAATGACAAAAATCACGGATTGAACAACAAAAGCAGAGATTTCTCTGCTTTTGTTTTGTATTATCTGATTTCCAGCAACTTAACTTCACCGGGAACAAAGTGGACATTCAATCCGCGATGTTCATTGACTAATAATTCTTTAGGCAGGTTGTCTTCTGACGAGAACAACTGAACGATTCTTCTATCAGGTGCTAAGAAGTATTCAGGCAGATTATCCAGCTGAACATAATGATACTTTTCATTGTGCATATCCGTATTTGTAATCGCCAAAAGGATTTTATCTTTGTTTATATAACCAAAGCCGGCGGCCGTATCCCAGGGAGCACTGAATCCTAACGGATAGACATTGCTCATGTCCATCATGGCGTCAATGTACTCATTGCGGATATGCGATGCTTTCTCCAGAGCTGTTGGAATTTCCCAGCGATGTTTATGATTATAATGGAAAGCGTAACGATCAAATAATGCTAGCTTACCATAGTATGGATCTTCCTTGTCCAACATATATAACTCATTGGGTCTGCAGTCCAATCCAGTATTCATCGGCTGACGCTCATACACTTCCTGACCGCTATTTAAGAATGGAATAGTATTGGGTACAAAGAGATTGAAGATTGAAACCATTTTACCCAACGTTTCACCACCGTCACGAGCCGCCAAACGAGGAGTGTCGTGAGTTTCACCTACGGAGAACAAAGGCGATTCCAGATTCATAGCACCATAGACAAAGGAGTTAAACAAACCTTCCTGTACTCGAGGCAAACGGATAAATCCGTCACCGATAATCATGTTATAACCTTTTTGTTTGGATGTTTTGGCGTTTTCAACATCTAGTTCTTCGGCGATAAAGCAGAAGTTAGGGTCGATATCTCTTGCTTTTGTCAAAATCATTTTGATCAATTCATCTGGAAGGGCGTGGCCCATGTCAATTCGGGCACCGTCGATACCAAATTCACGTTGGAAAAACGGAATGATATCGGCCAGAGTGTTCCATAGTTCAGTATTACGAATCGTACCGGGATTTAAACTGGACTTCGCTACATCGAAGAGAATATATGGGTGAACTTCTCCCAAATCCTTTAAGTAAGGTTGAGAATTAGCTGGATGATCAAGGTACAATCGGAAGAACGTTACATCACTCCAAGCCGGTTGGGGATCATTGATACAATCGGAGAAAGCAGGAGCAATCGTCAGACCAAACATTTCTTGGACTAAATCCAGTACTTCATATTTTCCATTGCCATCTTTCCACTTCTTGACTAATTTTTTCCATAATTCCGGATTTGTGTCTTTGGGATTGGGTTTAAATTTTTTGATATGAGCAATGACTTCTTGGGATGCGAATACTTGTTCAAAGTACTCTTTCTTTGCGGGAAGAGCCGCCTTTAATCCAGGGCAGTAAGGAGAAGCATAATCTTGAATGTCGTCTAGTGCGATATAGTAGAACCAATCTGGATGTTCAATAATCAAATCGGAATTAACGGAGTTAGTTCTCGGGATGATATCAATAATAACTTTCATATCCAATCGATGACACGCTTCCACAAATGCTCTGAATTCATCTTCTACCGTGCAATCGGGACCAGTCATCGGATCTTTAAGTCCCTCATCCAATTTGAAGAAGTTGGAAACACCATACGGAGAGCCAAGTTCGCCTTTTTTATCCTTTAGTGAATACTTAGATATGGGTAACATATACACGACATCAACACCCATTTTCTTAAGTAGGGGCAAATAGGCCAATGCTTTGACAAAAGTACCGGTCTCCTTAAGATTATATAGGTTAAACTCTTCCAAGCGACCACTGCGATCATGATCGTAACTGGCAGAAGAGCGAATCATCATTGAATAAGCAAAACTTTGTCGAATCCAATCTCCATTCTTCAAACCTTTGATTTTATGTTTGGGTTGACCCAAGTAATAGGGTTTAGAAAAATCAGCTTTCTTTTTGTTTATGTTTAAAAACTCATCCTTGATCAGTGTTTGAAAAAACTGATACGGATTGATAATCAGATTTCCGTTTTTAACATCAATCTTATCGACTTTCACATCCGCACTGTCCCACAAATCTGGGATGACATAGTTGAATATTGCTTTATTTTGTTGTTCTTGCTTTGCAAGACTTGTAACGATTTTATCGAGATAGCTCATCATATTCTCCCCTTTCACAAGTTATTCTATCATGAATGTAAGCGCTTTGCATTAGATAAGGAGGTGCCAGGTTGTATGGAATCGATTACATGGTTTTGATTTATGTACATTATCTGACTGCGACTTAATGTTTTATGATTAATTAAACAAAGAAAGCGCTTAACGTTGCTAGATTTGTATCAGACAATTCATTTTCAAGTGAAATATTGTATAATAACATAGAAAGACAGGAGTGATGACAATGCTTAACAAAACACAGATAGAAGAAATCGCTAAAAGAGTGCGAATCAATATCGTGAAGATGGTCAATGAGGCGAAGTCCGGTCATATCGGCGGATCGTTGAGTGGCGTAGAAATCTTGACGACACTCTACTTCAATGAAATGAATATTAACCAGGACAACTTAAATGATCTTGAAAGAGATAAGTTTGTCTTGTCCAAAGGACATGCGTCACCGCTATTATTTGCGGTACATGCTGAAAAAGGCTTTATCCCTCAAGAAGAACTGATGACTTTTAGAAAAATCAATTCTCGCTTACAAGGACACCCCAACATGAACTATGTAGATTCTGTCGATATGTCTACCGGATCACTTGGACAAGGAATTTCCGCTGCGGTGGGAATGGCCTTATCGTATAAGGCGAAAGGACTACCGTTTAGAGTATATTCTTTAGTTGGTGATGGTGAAAGCCAAGAAGGTATCGTTTGGGAAGCCGCAATGGCAGCTGCCCACTACAAACTCGACAATCTGTTGGCTATCATCGATTTAAACGGCTTACAAATTGATGGAGACATTACAAAGATTATGAATCCCTTACCTCTCGATGAGAAGTTTAAGGCATTCGGTTGGAACGTTTTGACAGTTAATGGACATGACATAGATGCGCTTCAAGAAGCTTATGCGAAAGCACGTGATTTCAAAGGCAAACCAACGGTCATCGTGGCTTTGACGGTTAAAGGCAAAGGTGTTACCTTTATGGAAAACGATTATGCATGGCATGGCGTTGCAACCAATCCGGAGCAATTCGCAGCAGCTATGAAAGAATTAGGTGGTGAGTAATATGGCAAAAATGGCAACTCGTGAGGCATATGGAAAAGCCTTAGCAAAACTGATTGTTGAGGATGATAAAGTATTTGTGTTGGATGCGGATTTATCCAAATCAACGAAAACTGCGGATGCTAAAGCAGCGAATGAATCACGACATTTCAATATGGGAATCGCCGAATGTAATATGATGGGCGTCGCTGCCGGTATAGCAACGGGTGGAAACACTGTATTTGCCTCCAGTTTTGCAATGTTTGCGGCTGGACGGGCATTTGAAATCGTTCGTAATTCCATCTGCTACCCAAAATTGAATGTAAAGATTTGTGCGACGCATGCCGGTATCACCTTGGGTGAAGATGGAGCGTCTCATCAGGCTATCGAAGATCTCGCGTTAATGCGCAGTATTCCGAATATGACCGTAATTCAGCCGTGTGATGACATTGAAACGATGCAAGCTATTCAGGCAATCGCAAAATACAAAGGACCTGTCTATGTCCGATTGGGTAGAAGTGCAGTTGAAACAGTCAATACCGAAGATTATGTGTTTGAAATTGGTAAAGGCGTTGTGTTGCGGAAAGGACAAAATGTTGCGGTAGTTGCGACGGGCATCTTGGTTCAAGAAGCTCTAAAGGCTGCCGATATTCTTAAAGAGGAAGGCATTCTAGTCACTGTCGTCAATATTCATACGATTAAACCGATTGATAAAGAATTATTGATCGAACTGGCCAAGACGCATGATGTTCTGCTTACTTGCGAAGAGCACAATGTTATGGGTGGAATGGGTTCAGCTGTTGCGGAAGTCGTCAGTCAACATCATCCGATAAAAATTTCAATGTTAGGCATCGAAGATACTTTCGGGGAAAGCGGTACACCAGCAGCACTGATGGAAAAGTATGGTATAACATATAAACATGTTTTGGATCGTATCCGAAAACTGTTAGCACAATAATTCGAAGACGGGCACTGCCCGTCTTCTTTTCTCTGATTTTGTTTGTGTTTACCTTCGCTATTTGATAATATAACTGTGTACTTTGAGGTGGTAGTGTGCGTAAATGGATGATTGGAATTATAATCGCAGTTTTGACATTAGTCGGCGGCGGATATGTATATTCGAGTTACATAAGTGGTGACTTTTGTCGTGTGGACGGAGAAACGATTTGTTACGATTTAGATAGTAAAATTTTTAAAGTAGAAGAACGATCAAAAATCACTGTGGCTTTACCTTCAAAAGGAATGCTAGACTGGTTTTTAGACCAGTTCTACCAAGCACATCCCGGACATACCGTGAATTTTGATTTCAGAATTATTGAAAACCTATCTGCACAACAAGCTTTGGACTTGGGCATAGATATTTTCTACACCGATACTCATCAGGCAGCTTTACTTTACGATCAACTAACACCATTTGATTCTCGGATTTCCAATAATCAAAGCGTTGAAGGAATCATACAGTTTACTGAAGTTATCAACGCAAACGGAGTTATATTTCGCCCTTTTTCCTATCAGGGATTACTGTTTGTCTATAATAGAACCATGCTTGAATCATTAGGATATGATCTTAGTCAGGTGACTGAAACTAATCTTCCACAAATGTTTTCAAGTTGGGAAAACTTGATAGAGTTAGCAAAACAATGGGAAAGTCAGCCGGGTTTATATAATAATAATAAAGTTCAAATCGTTTTTCCGATTACATTTGTTGAGAGGTGGCAATTCTATCCTTTTTTGACGGCAGGGAACTGGCATATGTTTAGTGATAACGATGCTACTCAGCCAGGATTTGAAGATGATAATTTCCTTGCTTCACTTGACTTCATTGCTCAATTAGGTAAAGTAACTTGGGATTACAGCCCTCAACCCAAGGACAATTGGCGTTACGAAAAGGTAATCAATGATCAAATATCTCCATTTGGAATGGCCGGTCCGTGGATGCTTATTGAAGAAATTGAAGAACTTAAAAGTGTGGACTATGTATTTTCGGCATTTCCGACATATCAAGACCAACAACTAAAACCCTTGGTCATCGTAACTGGATTGGTTGCTTTGAAAAATGAAGCACCTTCTCTTACTCAAGAAATTTTAAGAATTCTATCAACATCTCAAACTACCCAAGTCGCATTGGATTCGACAAAAAAAGTGTTGGTCATACCAAGAGATCAACTTGAAAGTTTCGAAATGTCGGAAAATCGCCGTCAGATGAGTCTTGCTTTTACGTATAGCGAAATTGAACCGATTGTCGCACTTCCAGAAAATACCACGAAGCTTGGCTTTGACTTTTATCTTGAAGCTGACTTTATGAGTATTTTGAAATCTGTTTTCAAACAAGAACTATCACCTACGGATGCTCAACAACAATTCATCAGTCTATACGAATCTTGGTTATCAGAGAATAATCGTTAAAGCAGTATGAAAAAAACAATCGCTTTAAACAAGCAAGAAGTAAAAATGATCATAATTAACGGAACATATGCTATGGCCTCAGCTATGACAGCGGTTTTCGTTAATGTTTACCTTTATAAATTCACCGGATCGCTAGTCACTATGACAGCGTATGCAATGGTGCGATTTGGCTTTTTTCCGATTGCCTTTACCATTGGCGCACATATTGGTCGGAAGTATCGCTTGTCTTTGACAATGATTGCTGGATTATTGTTGATTGTGTGCGGACTGCTGGTTCTGTTAACATTAAGAGAAAGCATCGGTGAGTTGGGTTATGCTATTTATGGCATTGGAATGATTTTTGGAATGGGTGAGGGATTTTTCTGGCTGTCGACCGTTAGTCTTAATCAATTGGTATCATCTAAAGAATCGCGTGGAAGATACTTAGGATTTATGGGTATGTTCAATGGACTTACCAATATCGTTGCACCGTTGATGGCAGCTCAGATCGTTGTCTGGTCACCCAATGATATCGAAGGATATTTACGCATTTTTCAATTGGTCATTGTTCTTTATCTGATTATCGCTTACTTAGCATCAACAATACGCGTAATCAGTCAAAAAGGGAAATTTACTGTACTAAATAAAGTGTTTCATACCAAGGATAAACAATGGTCTTACATATTTAATTCACACGTACTGTTTGGTGTTCGCGATTCCTTGGTACTGATGTTGACTGGATTATTGATTTATCGGGCGACTGGTGGTAGCGGTAGCACCTATGGTCGCTTGCTTGCGGTATTTGCGATGATCAGTATTGCTTCATTCTATTTGGCCGGTAAAGTCATCACTCGAGAGAACCGATTGAGAATGTATCAGTTTGGGGCTTTCTTCACAGCAATCAGCACGACCATTCTCGTTCTAATCCCTACAACAGAAGGGGCTATAGCATTTGGTATACTTGCTTCGTTGGTCGCGCCATTTTACGTCATTCCAATTCAAATTATTACGATGAACGCCATGTCGGACTATATGGAGTCGGAGAACATTTTAGGATATGTAATTTCTAAGGAAATCGGAATTACAGTCGGAAGGTTGTTAGGAATGTTGACCATCATTTCGTTTTCATTTATTTTTCCGGAGGTAATATTTTTACCATTAGCCGTCATTTTCTGCTCAATGTTTCCTATTGTTCTGGTAATATATGCGACAAATTATCACAATAAAAGAGAAACAGAAAAAATCAAAAACGCAGGTTAGGCAATATTAAACCGAGGAGGGGCGAATCATGTTTCAAAACGGTTGGACACAGTTTTTAAAAGATGAATTTGAGAAGCCATATTTTAAAGATCTTTCCGCTTTTCTGACGAAGGAATATGGCACAAAAACCATTTATCCGAAGAAAGAAGATGTATTTTCTTGTTTTGGATATACGGATTATGATGATCTGAAGGTTGTGATTCTCGGTCAAGATCCCTACCATCAGCCAAATCAAGCTCATGGTATGTGTTTTTCTGTAAAACCTAAAACCCCCTTTCCCCCAAGTCTTCAGAACATTTTCAAGGAGTATAGCAATGACTTAAACTTACCCTTTCCTGAAAGCGGATATCTGGTTCCTTGGGCGAAGGAAGGCGTACTGTTGTTAAATACCGTGCTTACAGTTGAAGAGAGTAAACCCAATTCTCATCAGAATAAAGGGTGGGAGATTTTTACAGATGAAGTACTTAAGCGGTGCAATCAACATCCTTTGCCAATCGTTTTTGTTCTTTGGGGAAGAAATGCTCAAATGAAAGAATCGTTGATCTTCAATGAGCGTCATTTAATATTAAAAGCACCCCATCCCTCACCGCTATCGGCGTATCACGGATTCTTTGGTTCGCGGGCGTTTAGTAAGACAAATGATTTTTTAAAAAAGCATGATCGATCGCCGATTAACTGGCGTTTATAGGAGGCTTATGTTTCACGATATTGAATCCGCCATTAAGGCGATATCTAAAAGAACGTCAACCAATACTTTTGCTTTGAAACTTTTTGCGCAGTTGATGGCAGATTTGGGTAATCCCCAACTTCGATTGAACTGTCTTCACATAGCTGGTACCAACGGTAAGGGTAGCACTGCGAATTATTTGCGAAGTGTGTTAGAAACTTCCGGATACAAAGCCGGTCTTTTCACTTCTCCGCATTTGATTGAGCATAATGATCGCTTTAAAATCAATAATGTTCCGATTTCGGATGAAGATTTGTTGTTGTACATCAACCGCACTATTCCTTACTGGCAACAATACTCTTTGACTATGTTTGAGATAGATACGTTGATTGCGATTTGGTATTTCCTTGATCAACAGGTAGATTGGGCGGTATTTGAAGTTGGATTAGGCGGACGTCTGGATGCGACCAATGTGATTGTTGGCAAGGTATGTTTAATAACGAGCATTGGCTTCGATCATATGGAATACCTCGGAGATACGTTGGGGAAGATTGCTTTTGAGAAAGCTGGGATTATCAAGCCAGGATCTGTGGTATTAACGGCTGTAAATGACGAGGAGCCGCTATCGGTTATATCACAGGTTTGTAGAGATAAGGGCTGTTTATTAACAGTCGTCGATGCAAATATTCCTTCTTCACTCAATGGATGGAAACAAACCTATAATTTTAAGGGTATGAATATCGAGTTAAACTCGGTAGCGAAATATCAAATTAATAATAGTGCTCTGGCTATCGAGACGTTGATGGTTATGAGTAAAGCTGGTTGGATCGATTTTACAGATGAGCAATTGCTTGAAGGTATCAAGAATGCCAATTGGTTAGGTCGATTTGAAGTATTGAGTGAATATCCTTTGGTCATAATCGATGGAGCGCATAATGAACCGGGTGTTAAGGCTTTGACAGAATCACTATCCGGATTACCTCGACCTCTAGTTACGATATTTTCAGCTCTAATGGATAAGGAAACCGATAAAATGTTAAGAATGTTAATTGATGTTTCCGATGATGTTATTGTGAGTGAGTTTGATTTTCATCGTGCTCAAAAAGCCGAGCTTCTGGGTAAAGGGTTCAACGTTTCCGTGATTCCGAGTTTTTTAGAGGCTTATCAAGAAGGATTGTCACGTAGTACAGAGGGTACGTTGTTGATTACAGGTTCGCTCTACTTTATATCAATGGTTCGAGCGTGTATAATAAAGTAAGTAAAGGAAGGGATATTTATGGCACTGGCATATCAAATCATTGCTATTGTGGCAATTCTCATTATCGGGTACTTCGTATTTAAGATCGATCCATTGCATGTGACCGGCGAGAAAATCGCGGTCATTGCGATGTTTATTGCACTTTCAGTCGCTTTGCAGTTTTTCTCACTGATGATACCGTTATTTGGTTTTCCGTCGATGCGCATCGGCTTCTCCCAGTTGCCTTTAATGGTCATCGGAGTTTTATTTGGTCCATCGTGGGCTTTTATCAGTGGAATCGTCCAAGACTTCTTAGGATTGATCGTAACTCCGACCGGATTTCCGTTTTTCGGGTTTACGTTAAATAAAATCATCATCGGTTTGATTCCGGCGTTATTGTTTTCTAAAAAGATTAAGTGGACTCCCAAAGTTGCCTACATGATTTCTCAAGCATTATTATTAAGTTTCCTTTTAGGAGCTTTGGCTTATTTGTGGGTTACACCATCCATCGTGTCTGATGGTAATGTTATTGAAATTACTACGACGATCAAGCTGATTTTTACAGCGGGTAGTGTTTTGATGATTGGTGCTATGATGGTCTTTTTGAACCTTTTAACTAAGAAATATAAGAAATATGAAAATGATTTTCCGATCAGTGTTTGGGCGATGAGTGTAGTATTGGTTGAAGTTGTGGTTCAAATGATATTGACACCGTTATGGTTGGCTATCATGTATGGTATCCCTGTATGGATCAGCTTTTTGCTTCGTGTTGTCAAAGCGACAATTATGGTCCCATTTACGATTGTCATTGGTTTTGGTATTTTAATATTAATGAGTCGCTTGCGATTAACTAACCGAAAGGCGTAATGCCTTTTTCTTTAGGGAGGGAAAACCATGATTTCATTTGATCATCATTCGACGAAAATCGTTTCTCATCGCAATTTAATTCTTGCCAAAAACGGAATGGTTGCGACCGGGAGTACCTTAGCATCATCAGCAGGATTGGAAATATTGCGAAAAGGTGGAAATGCTGTTGATGCGGCGATTGCTACCGCGGCAGCTTTGACAGTTGTTGAACCAACGGCCAATGGGTTGGGCGGGGACTGTTTTGCGATTGTTTGGATGAATAAGAAGATTTTTGGTCTGAATGCAAGTGGGTACTCCCCTGAGAATTTGACTCTTAATAATGTTCGAGCTAAACATGGAGATATCGAAAAGATGCCCATGGTTGATTGGACACCTGTGATGGTTCCCGGTCAGATCAAAGGTTGGGAATCGCTAAGTCAAAGATTTGGTAAGCTGTCGTTAAGTGAATGTCTTGAACCGGCCATCCGTTATGCGCAAGAAGGATATCCGGTCGGTTCAACGTTAGCCATGGGATGGAAAGCTTCAGTGGTTCGATATTTGGAAAAAGAGGAAAAACATCCGCGTTTTGACGGGTGGAAGGATACGTTTTTGTTCGATGGCAAAGCTCCAGAGTTTGGAGATATTGTCAGATTACCCGATCATGCTAAAACACTGGGATTAATTGCTAAGTTTGGATCAGATGTTTTCTATAAAGGAGAAATTGCGAATCGCATAGTTGAGGAAAGTAAGAAGTTTTCAGGATTCTTTGAAAAGGCTGATCTTGAAGGATATGATGTTGAATGGGTCGATCCGATATTTGCGGATTATCGTGGGTATGACGTCCTAGAACTACCGGCAAACACTCAAGGACCTATCACATTGATGGCGCTTAACATATTAAAGCAGTTTAATCTAGACAAGCATCAAAGCATTGATTCAATTCATAAGCAAATAGAATCGATTAAAATGGCATTCGCGGATGGACTGGAACATATCAGTGATCCAACAGTTACAAATATAGCGGATTTATTGAGTGATGAGTATGGAATAACTCGGTCGAAACAGTTGAAGAAAAGAGCCCAGATTTTTACACCTCTTACACCTCATAGCTCAGGTACCGTATATCTTGCAACCGCGGACAACGAAGGAAACATGGTCTCATTGATTCAAAGTAACTATACTGGTTTTGGCAGTGGCATGGTCGTGCCGGGTACTGGTATCGCCATGAACAATCGCGGTGCCCAGTTTTCACTGAATGAAAGACATATCAATGTCGTTGCTCCAAGAAAGAAAACCTTGCACACCATCATTCCCGGATTTTTAATGAAGGATGGCGAAGCCATCGGACCTTTTGGAATCATGGGGGGGTTTATGCAACCTCAGGCTCACCTTCAAGTGCTTTCACATATTATTGACTTTCACTTAAATCCGCAAGCTGCCCTAGATGTGCCTCGTTGGCAGTGGATTGAGGGTAAGAAGATTTGGGTAGAGGAAAGTTTTGATCGTAAGCTGATGAAACAATTGATCAATCGCGGTCATGAAGTTGAATTTTCAAAACAAGTAGGCTTGTTTGGGCGCGGACAAGTCATCGTAAGGCTTAATAATGGCACACTGGTAGGGGGATGCGAGTCTCGTACGGATAGCAATATTGCTTGTTATTAAGTCACAAAAGGCATATTCATGCCTTTTTTAATTTTGTTGCCTTTTATCTAAACCGTTTAGCAGTTATAATGATTATAAGAAGACATTAAAACATCATAGGAGGAGATTCGCTATGCGACAAAACCAAATGTTGGGAATGATTTTGGCTGGTGGGCGTGGAACGCGGTTGGAAGAACTGACGAATAAAGTTGCGAAACCTGCGGTTTTTTTCGGTGGGAAATACCGCATTATTGACTTTCCGTTAAGCAATTGCGCTAATTCCGGCGTTCATGTAGTGGGGGTATTGACACAATATGAGTCAGTTTTACTGAACTCGTATGTTGCTCAAGACCAAAGATGGGGACTGGATGCCAAGGATAGCGGTATTTACGTTTTACCGCCGAGAGAAAAGTCGGATGGTTTTGGGATGTATCGCGGAACAGCGGATGCCATCACACAAAACATCGATTTTATCGATCAGTACAGTCCTGAATACGTACTGATTCTCTCTGGAGATCACATTTATAAAATGGACTATTCACAAATGTTAGCTGAGCACAAAGCAAAAAAAGCGGATGCGACGATCGCTGTTTTGGAAGTAACACTGAAGGAAGCTTCACGCTTTGGAATTATGAATGTCGATGCTGAAGATCGAATCTATGAGTTTGAAGAAAAACCGAAGAAACCTAAGAGTAATCTGGCTTCAATGGGAATCTATATTTTCTCGTGGAAACTTTTGCGTCGGGCATTGATTGATGACTTAAAAGAAAATGATTCGGCCCATGACTTTGGTAAGAACATCATTCCGGGTATGCTTGAATCGGGCAAACGTTTATTTGCTTGGCGATTTAAAGGATATTGGAAAGATGTCGGGACAATCGATAGTTTATGGGAGTCCAACATGGACTTATTGGATGAGTCGAATACGTTGGACATCATGGATCCTTCTTGGCGTATCTATACCGAAGACGTTGCTGCGCCTCCGCATTTCATTCAAGAACATGCATCCGTCAAGCGCAGTATTATTAATCAAGGTTGTGTAATCGATGGTACGATCATTAATTCCGTCTTGTTTACCAATGTTATCGTTGAGGAGGGTGCTGTGGTCAAAGACGCTGTCATCATGCCTAACTCAATCATTCGTAAAGGAGCCATCGTTCAGCGTTGTATCGTTGCGGAGGATATTGAAATCAGAGAAAACGCCGTGGTCGGTGATGCTCACAGTGAGTTTATCGAACTTGTGGCGAAGAATCGGTAAGGGAGGGGTCATCTATGAATCAAGTATTGGGAATTATTAATTTTGAAGATGCTACAGTCGATGTTACGGGATTAGCTAATTACCGCCCAGTTCCATCACTGACTTTTATGGGACGTTATCGTTTGATTGACTTTGTTATGTCAAACTTTACTAATTCGGGTATTTCGAATGTTCAAGTATATGTTAAAAACAAGCCTCGTTCGGTGTATGAACACGTTGGAACCGGCCGTCACTATAATATCAATTCTAAGCAAGGCAAGCTTCGCATTATGCATGGTGAAGAACCGATTCAATCGGAAATATACAATACAGATATAAACGCATTTAACTCAAATATCCAGTTTCTTGAGGAAGCCAAGTCAAAGTACGTGATTATCGCTCCAAGTTATATGGTGTATACCATCGACTTTTCGACGGTGTTGGCAGCACATAAAGTTAATAAAGCTGATATCACAATAGTTTATAAACCGACGGATATGGCTAAGGAATCGTTTATCGGATGTACAGTGCTTTCTTTAGATAAAGAAAAAAGAGTCATTGCATCGGAAATCAATCTTGGAAAGAATAAGAGTCGTAATATCTCATTAGAAGCTTATGTGATGAGTCGTGAGTTATTCCTTGAATTAATTGGACTGGCAAACAAAACTAGCTCGGTTTACTGGTTAAAGGATATTATTCGTGATAATTACGATCGCTTTGTCGTTAAGGGATTTATGGTTCGTGGATTAGTTTACTCAATCAATACGTTGGGAGAATACCAAAGGGCAAATTTGGAGTTGACTAATTACGCCAATGCCAAACAATTGTTTGATCCGATGTGGCCAATCATGACTCGCACTTCCGACTCCCCACCGACTCATTATGGAGAAGATGCTGTCGTTGTTAACTCATCGATATCCAACGGATGTAAAATCGAAGGCACTGTTATCAATAGTGTCATCGGTCGTGGTGTTGTTATCAAACCAGGCGCTGTCGTTATTAATTCGATCTTATTGCCAAATGTCATCGTGGGGACGGACAGTCATTTGGAATATGTTATTGTCGATAAAAATTCGAAGGTGTTGGAAGTTAAAGAATTGAAGGGTGAATTTAGACAACCGATCTACGTAAAGCGACGCGATCGGATATAAGGAGGTTTTACTATGACAAGAATATGTTTTGTAGCATCGGAAAGCTTGCCGTTTATTAAAAGCGGCGGACTGGCAGATGTGGTCGGTTCACTTCCTCAAGAACTTCTTAAGAAGGGCTATGAGGTACGAGTATTCTTGCCGATGTATCAAAAGGTAGCTGTGAAGTATCGTGATAAAATGGAGCGTAAAACAGGTTTTCAAGTCCATGCCGGTACAGTTCACACGTATGCGACGGTTTATGAATATAATCATCAAGGCGTAACATTTAATTTTGTTGAGCACGCCGGCTATTTTGAGCGCGAGGGACTCTATGGTTATCCAGATGACGGAGAGCGTTTCTCATATTTCTCTCATGCGGTATTGATGTCCTTTGGCTTTTTGGACTACTTCCCAGACATCGTTCATTCTCATGACTGGCATACCGGAATGATTCCAGTGTTATGCAGTCAGTATTACGGACATGACGAACGCTATAAAAAGATCAAGCATGTTTATACCATTCATAATTTAGCTTATCAAGGCAACTTCCCAGGAGAAATGCTTCAAAGTTGTTTGGGCTTGCCAATGTCGCTTTTATATGACGGAACGTTACATTTCAATGACGGAATCAGTTTTATGAAAGCAGGAATCTTATACGCAAACAAAATTACAACTGTATCTCCAAGTTATGCTCAAGAAATTTTGACGCCGCAGTTTGGAGAAAAGATGGAAGAGGTATTGCGCTTTAGAAAACTGGATCTGGTGGGGATTGTTAATGGTATCGATGTTGATGCCTGGGATCCTCAATTGGATGAGACACTCGCTGAGAAGTATAGTTCGAAAAAGCTGACCGGAAAAGCGAAGAATAAAGTCGCTATACAAAGGGAGTTGGGCCTACGTGAAGCCAAGGATGTTTTCGTGGTTGCGATGGTATCACGGTTGACCTGGCAAAAAGGCGTACATTTAATCATCGAGCGAATGGCTGATATCATGGGATTAGATTTACAGTTAATGGTCCTGGGTTCTGGTGAACATCACATGGAATCTCAGTTAAAGTATATGGAAGAAAAGTATCGTCAGCGAATGGTATTCTATAGCGGTTACAACGAAGAGTTGGCACATCGTATATATGCCGGTGCGGACTTGTTATTGATGCCTTCTTTGTTTGAGCCATGTGGAATTAGTCAGCTGATTGCGATGCGCTATGGTACATTGCCGTTGGTCCGTGAAACCGGAGGTTTAAAAGACACAGTAGACCCGGCTAATTTGGAGACATTTGAAGGAACGGGCTTTAGTTTTGCGCAGTTTAACAGTGACGATTTGTATCATGTTTTAAGGATAGCAACTTTTACATATTATCAAAAATCTAAAGGTTATAAGCAGTTGATGGCCAATGCGATGAGCAAAGATGTCAGCTGGAAAAAATCGGCGGACGAATACGCCAGCGTGTATTCTGACTGTTTGAAATAGGGCTTAGAATGCCCTTTTTTCTTGAAAAATGTAAGCGCTTAATTTGTGAATACTTACACATTATGTTTGTTTATCGTTGATACCCACAGGATAAAATGCTATAATTCATGTGGTTAAAGGAGGATTAGAATATGGCGAAAATGACCGTACGCGATCTTGATGTAAAAGGTAAAAAAGTGATTGTTCGTGTCGATTTTAACGTTCCTATCAAAGAAGGTAAAATCAAAGACGACAACCGCATTGTACAAGCATTGCCAACCATTAATTATTTGGTTGAGCATGGCGCAAAAGTGATTTTGATGTCGCATTTAGGGAAAATCGATCATAAAGATCCGGAGAAAAAAGCCGCCGATATGGCGAAAAACAATATGGCTCCGGTAGCTGCTCGTTTGGCAGAATTGGTCAACACTAAAGTTTCGTTTGTCGATCAGACAAAAGGTGAACTGTTAGAAGTTGCAGTTGCTAAGTTGAATGAAGGCGAAGTTGTTTTGATGCAGAATACCCGCTATGAAAAAGGCGAAAGCAAAAATGATGCTGACTTGGCGAAGTATTGGGCTTCTTTGGCTGATATGTTTGTTACGGATGCGTTTGGATCGGTGCACCGCGCGCATTCATCAACTGTTGGTGTAGCTGAATATCTGCCTTCGGCACTTGGTTTCTTAGTTGAAAAAGAAGTAGAAATGTTAACGGCGGCGGTATATAATCCCAAACGTCCGTTTGTAGCTATTTTAGGGGGTGCGAAAGTATCCGATAAAATCGCTGTTATTGAAAACTTATTGAAGATTGCTGATAAAGTGTTGATTGGCGGCGGTATGGCTTATACGTTTGTCAAAGCGCAAGGCAAGGAAATTGGTAAGTCGTTGGTTGAAGAAGATCGTATTGAGTTGGCTAAGGAATTTTTGGCTACTGCCGGTAAAAAATTGGTATTGCCACTTGACCATTTGGTTGCGGATGCATTTTCTGAAACAGCGAATACGTTGGTTGTTGATGATGATCATATCCCAGCTGATTACATGGGGTTGGATATCGGTCCTAAGACTATTGAATTGTTTAAAAATGAATTATTAGGAGCTCAAACCGTTATTTGGAACGGTCCGATGGGCGTCTTTGAAATGAAACCGTATGCAACAGGTACGCTGGAAATATGCAAGGCAATTTCCGAATTGCCGGGAGCTATGACCGTTATTGGCGGTGGTGACTCTGCTGCAGCCGCAATCCAATTGGGATTCAAAGACAAGTTCACTCACATCTCAACGGGTGGGGGAGCTTCGTTGGAATTTATGGAAGGTAAAGAATTGCCGGGTATTGCAATCATTCAGGAGAAATAACATGAGAAAACCAATTATTGTCGGTAACTGGAAGATGAATAAGACGATTGCTGAAGCAACAGCTTTCTTTGCTGGGGTTGAGGGACATATTCATAATGATGCCGATTTCGGTATCGGTGCTCCTTTTATCGCATTGAAGGATTCTGTTTTAGCCGCAAAAGGAGTATTCGTTGCCGCTCAAAATGTTCATTTTGAAGATTCCGGAGCTTATACAGGAGAAGTATCGCTTCCGATGTTGCAGGAAATTGGTGTTCAGTGGGTCATTTTAGGCCATTCGGAGCGCCGTCAGTATTTCAATGAAACAGATGCAGGAATAAATAAAAAAGCCAAAAAATGTTTCGCAGCCGGTGTAACGCCGATCATATGTTGTGGAGAAACATTGGAGCAATTTGAAGCCGGATTGACTGAATCAGTCGTTCGTACACAAGTCGCGGCTTGTTTGGATGGTTTCTCTGTAGAAGATGTTAAGAAACTGGTTATCGCTTATGAGCCTATTTGGGC
>CAKMJZ010000031.1 GCA_927435855.1 uncultured Erysipelotrichaceae bacterium | reverse complement strand
ATGCTCGGTGGATTTTGCCAATATTTATTTTATTGGCATTAGGACTAGCTCTTCGTATCATTGAAGGGTTTATTCCCATGGATTTTCATTCCCCTTTAACGACGATTGTGACTGTGACTTTACTGTTTATCTTTGGTATGTTTTTGACACACAATAAAAAGCGCTCCTCGGGTTGGTTCAAGAAGCTGCTGGTATCATTTGTTCTGTTAATCATTGTAGGTAAGCGGTTAGGCTGGATTGAATTTGATGCCCTTTGGGTGGTTGTCAATGACTTAGGAATTAATGAGACGATTCAAAATGCTGTCATCATATATTGTGGTTGGATCTTCTTTGATTAGTCTTGTTTGAAAAGTAAGGTACCGACACGAACCATCGTTGATCCATTTTCAATGGCTAATGCATAATCGCCGCTCATCCCCATCGAACAAATGTCGATGGATGGATAAGCGCTTTTTATTTTATTGAACCACAAACTTGCCTCTTGGAATACTTTTTTAGTATTTTCCTTATCCTCGCTTAACGGACCCATCACCATGATACCTCGTAAACGGATATTGGTTGAATGGTGGGCAATATCTACCAGATTTTCAACATCTTCTCTAGTACAACCGTATTTCGATTCCTCATCAGAAAGATTGATCTGAATGAGAATATCCATAACTTTTGACATTTTTGTGGCTTGTTTGTTTATTTCATTTAGTAAACGCAAAGAGTCGACGGAGTGAATCAATGTACAAAGGGATACGACCTCTTTTACTTTGTTGGTTTGTAAGTGACCGATAAAATGCCATTGCCAAGGATCGTCGGGTTGCACCTTCGACAGTAGCTGTTGAACTTTGTTCTCACCAAAAGCCGTAATACCTTCAAGAAATAACTGCTCGATCTCATTTCTAGAGCGGTTTTTACTGACAGCGATCACGGTGACCTTCTTTTGAAGTTGTTCAATAAATGCTTTACGATTTTTCATAAGTTCATTATAACAAAAAACCAATGAGATAGGCATCGATTCCGATTGAATAGTCAATTGAGAAACATTATAATTAAGTTACGTTACCGGGGGGTAAATTATGTTAATAAAATTCTTTGGCCACTATACCAAATTTAGCTATCAAGATGTACTGACACCTTTTTCGTCGAATTATAATTTAATGTTGTTGATCAGTTTCTTAATAGCGGTCTTTATTTTTGTTCTCGGTTCGATGAATAATCCTAAGCAAAACGAGAAGTTGCTTAAAGTAATCGTTTTTACAATCGTTGCTTTGGAGGTTTCTCGTCAGATATGGGCGATTTCGATGGGCAATTACTTATGGTCAGAGATGCTGCCGCTTCATTTGTGCGGAATTCAAATTTTTCTAATGCCTTTGATGATAAAAACAAAACTTCCGCTTTTGAGAAATTTTGTGTATCTGACCGCATTTCCCGGAGCGTTGGCGGCTCTGTTGTTCAATGAGACCGTATTCTACAAATACCCGGTCTTTCATTTTCAATCCATTCAAACTTTTATTATTCACACGCTGATTATGATGGTTCCAATTTTTCTGATGGTTTTCGATGGTTTCCGCCCGAAATTAAAATATATCCTTCCCTCAACAGGATTACTTGCTTTGTTAGCTGTATTTGACGGGTTTGTAAATGTCATTACCGGTGGCAACTACTTGTTTATTGCCTCTGCCCCTGCAGATACGCCGATTGCCTGGGTGGCAGATGTGACGGGTTGGCCGGGTTATATCCCGGTTATGATAGTTATTGTTGTTATCATTTGGTTGATATTAGTAGTTCCGTTTACGATTGTAGAGAAATTTAATACGCCGCTGACATCGGCAGATTACAAGTTCAAAAAACAAAGAAGGTAATTTATGAAAAAAGAGCTGGCTTCAATCGTCTATCAAATTTGGCCAAGATCCTTTAAAGACTCCAACGGTGATGGAGTTGGCGATTTGGGTGGTGTAATTGAAAAACTGGATTATTTACAAACGTTAAATGTCGATTATATTTGGTTATCGCCAATTTATATGACGGGTAATTACGATTACGGGTATGACATTGATGATTATTACAATGTACAGCCTGAGTACGGTACCCTTGAACAATTTGATTATTTACTATTGGAAGCTAAAAAACGCGGGATTGGTATTATCATGGATATGGTTGCCAACCATACGTCAAATTCGCATGTCTGGTTCAAAAAAGCAATGGAAAGCCCCGATTCTCCTTATCGGGATTATTACTTTTTCAGAAAAGGTAAAAACGGTAAAGAACCTAACAACTGGATCAGTTTATTTGGGGGAAGCGGTTGGACGAAAGTTTCTGATGATGAATATGTACTGACAATGTTTGCTCCACAACAAGTGGATTTAAACTGGGAAAATCAGAATGTCAGAGACGGAATCGCTGATATCATGAAGTTCTGGTTGAATCGTGGTGTTGCCGGATTTAGGTATGATGTGATTAATATCATTAGTAAAAAAGAAGGGCTTCCGGATAAAAATCTTCATAAAAAAGGATATCAGTTCGCTGATGATTATATTAACAGTTTACCCAAAGCCTTTGATTACATGGAAGAAGTTATGGGCAAGGTAAGAAAAGATTTTGAACTTTTTAGCGTTGGAGAAGGGATGTTATTAACCCAAGATGCCGCAATGAGATATAGCAACTTTGATTGTCCATTGTTCGATATGATGTTTCAGTTTGATTTGGCTTTGATTGACTGCGGTCCATTGGGTAAGTATGATTTTCGTAAATTTTACCACTGGACAATCAAAGAACTTAAGACGATTGTGCGCAAGTGGCAGATGGATATGCAAAACCGTAATTATTGGATGGCCAATTATTTATCCAATCATGATCAGCCAAGGCATGTATCTCATTATGGAAACGATAAAAAGTATCGTGTTGAAAGTGCCAAAGCTTGGGCAATGTTTAACTTTACGCTAAGAGGAACTCCTTTTATGTATCAGGGAGAAGAGATTGGGATGACTGATTGTAAACTTGAGATGGATGAATGGAAGGACATTGAGGCAATCACGGACTATAAGGTATTGCAGTCGATGATGAAACTTCCGGCATTTATTGCCAAAAGGGTCATCCAAAAGAAAACTCGAGATAATGCTCGTACTCCGGTTCAATGGTCTAGCACCTCTTATGCCGGTTTTTCGACGGTCAATCCATGGATTAAATTAAACCCAAATTACACGGATATCAATGTGGAACAACAGGAAAATGATCCTCAATCCATATTGAATTTCTATCGCCAGCTTACCGGATTCTATAAAGATCATCCGGTGTTAACCTTTGGCAGTTGGACCGAGATTCTTAGCGATCATCCGCAAATCATTGCCTATATACGTGAAAATGAGAATGAAAAACTACGAGTTATTATCAACCTATCCGCCAAACCGGTTACATTTACTTTGGATGAACCTTTTGGTAGAGATATTTTGACAACCAAGAAGGATTTATCACCATGGAATCAAAAGATGGTATTTGCACCATATGAAGGGCGCATCAGTGAGCTAAGCAGTCATGAGAGCTGATTTACACATTCACACCAAGTATAGTTTTGATGGTGAGACTTCAGTTGACGATATTTTTGCGATGGCTAAAAAACAGCAGGTGAATTGCATAGCGTTGACCGATCACAACGATGTCCGTGCAAATTTTGATGCTTTAAAATATGACCGCTCTTTATGGATACCCGGTATTGAGATTGACTGTTATTATAAGCAAAGCATTTACCATATTGTCGGATTAGGTATTGATTTCAATGCTACTATTTATCGGACGATTGCAAGTAATTACCTAAATGAACTAGAGCGAATCATGAATATTCGTGTTGATGTGTTTAATCGATTGTTTGTACTGAATATGCATATCAGTCAAGTTCAAAGAGCAAATCCTGGGAAATTGATTACTAATGTAGAGATTACGCGTTATATGTTTGAAAACTTCCCGCAACACCCACAGTTTCAGAAATATCTGACTTTACAACCGGATACTAATCCTATGGCAGATTTCTATTGGGATTTTTGTGCCATAGATAAACCTGGATATGTGAAAATGGTTTTACCGGACGTGCGGGATGTAATCAACTATATTCACCAGACCCATGGTATTGCAATATTAGCTCATCCACTAATCAACGTCAAATCATTGTCTGATGTTAAGCAATTGGCGTCCTTAGATGGTATTGAAGCGTATTGTTCTTATCACAGTGATCAACAGTGTTTGCAGGTAAAAGAGTTTGCAAATGATAATGGATTATTGATTTCAGCAGGCAGTGACTATCACGGTATAAATAAACCTGCTATCGTTTTAGGAGACACCCATGAAAGTGGGAGAAGTGATGAGTGGTTTTCTCGAATTAAGGACGCCATTGCCCATCGTAAATAAGCATAGATTTACACGATATATACGTTATCTGCTATGATAGTACTTGAAAGGAAGTGATATTATGTTACAAGCAGGACAAAAAGCACCGGACTTTAACCTTTTAAATGTAAAGGGTGAAAATGTAACATTGTCAGATTTTAAAAATCACCGAGTTGTTCTTTATTTTTATCCGAAAGATGATACACCCGGATGTACAACACAAGCATGTTCTTACAGAGATCATTTCGAAGAATTCGTTAAGCGGGGTTATCAAATCGTCGGCATAAGCAAAGATGATTTAAAGAGCCATCAAAATTTTTTGGAGAAATATTCACTGAATTTTTCATTGTTGAGTGATCCTGACACGACTGTCATCCAGGGATATGGATGTTGGAAAGAAAAATCGTTGTACGGCAAAAAATACATGGGTACAGCACGAACGACCTTCATACTTGATGCCGATAGCATCATTTTGAAAATCTTTGAGAATGTTGATCCGAAAGTGGATGTTCAGCATGTATTGGACTTTATCGATACGTTGTAATGAAAATTGTTTTTATATCATTGGGTTGGATGTTCACGGTGATTGGAATTGTGGGGGCATTTGTACCCGTTTTACCGACGACACCGTTTTTACTGCTTGCTGCATTTTTCTTTGCTCGCGGATCACAAAAATTTCATGATCGCCTGACACAATCAGCGTTTTATCAAAAACACGTTGAAAGTGCGATTAATGAAGGGCAGATGCCGGTAAAGACAAAAATAAGGATCGTTGCAACGGCTTATGCGATGTTGTTATTTCCGTTTTTTTTAACAGATAGTAAAATTGTTAAAATAGTCATTGTATCGTGTATGATTATTATCATGATCACATTCACAGTGTTTATAAGGAATAAACCCACCAGCTAATTTGCTGATGGGTTTTCTTTAATGAACATTTTGACGATATCTACGAAGGTATCAACATCATTAGAACTAATGTCATTATGTGTTACAACGCGAAACACACCTTGTCCAGGGGGATTTATTTTACAGCCCTGTGTCAGTGCATATTCAACGAGTTTATTGGGTAATTCAACATTCAATTTGAAGTAAACCATATTAATATCACGCATTTGTTCAAACACATATATTTCCTTTATTTCAGATAATAATAATGCTAATCTTTTTGCATTTTGATGGTCATCGGTCAGTCGTTTTGACATTTCATGTATTGAAATTAATCCGGCGGCTGCCAGAATGCCTGCCTGGCGCATACCGCCACCCAATAATTTGCGATTCTTGCGAGCTCTTTCAATAAAGTCTTTGCTACCTACCAACATGGATCCTACGGGTGAGCATAGACCTTTTGATAAACAAAACATGACGGAATCAAATGGCGAAGTAAGTTCTTTGACATCACAGTTTAATGCAACGGCGGCATTAAACACGCGTGCTCCATCCAGATGGACCTTTAAGCCAAGTGAATGTGCTAAGTCGATATTTTTAAGCATTAGATCAACGGGCATCACCGTACCGTTTGAAAGAGCGTTCTCAAGTGATAGAAGGGATGTTGTAGGATTATGTATATCCACACTGCGAATAGCAGCCTTAATATCTTCAGGGTAAATAAGATCATTGTCATGATGAATCATGCGGATACTGACATTGGATAATACTGCTGCCGCACCGACTTCATGAGCAACGATATGATAATTGGCTCCCGTGATGATCTCATCTCCGCGACGGGTATGTGTCATAATCGCCAATTGATTTCCCATCGTTCCTGAAGCAACAAATAAGCCGGCTTGATGACCGGTAACATGTGCTGCCAGTACTTCTAGTTGCTTTACTGTTGGATCGTCTTGATATACATCATCCCCAACCAATGCTTGCGCCATCGCCTGACGCATCTGCGGTGTCGGCATCGTCACCGTATCTGAACGTAAATCAATATATTTCACAAGTACCGCCTCATTTCTATGCGAGTATTATAACATTCATCTTTATTTTTCGACGCATTTAGTTTAAACTTATGTAGAAATGAGGGATATTTGTGACATTTGCTTTTAATCCCCAAGTACTTATCCAATGGAAGTCTTGGGTTTATATTCTAACCGTAGTATTGACTATTGCCCTGACCTGGCACATATATAAAAAATACGCTCTGACCAAGTATCAGATGATGATTTTCATTTTGTTGGTCATCTTCTGGTCGGCTATAAATATCGTTCGTGCCTATCGCAAAGCTTATGCCGTTTCCTCAGGAGATATCGGAGGATTAGCGATGGATGGGATCTTAGGAGCCAATATCGCAGCATCCTACGGTTTGGTGTCAATCTTCGTCCGTATGCCCGTGTTTGCGCTTAGTGATACCTTAAAATCGCGGCGATCCTTAATCGGTGCAGCACTGATGATGGTTTTTTTGACATCCATCTGGGTCGTATTCAAACCTGATTATCTCAGTCTGATGTCTTCGTCATTGGCATTAGGAGTCGGTGCAAGCATGTTGGCACTTTTTAATGTGTTTTTCTCAGAGACTTTCTCAACCAAACAGGCCATGGTGTCGGTATCAATATTGTCAATTGCTCCGCTTTTGGCTGAGTTTATTGTCGCTCCATTACAGTTTCTGGCTACTCAAAACCCGATCAAAGATTATGGTCTTTTATGGGCAATAAGTGCCGGATTAGCCTTTGTCGGCTTCCTGTTTTTATTCAGAGTTAAGGATAATAAAGAGAAGGTCCGTAATTTCAGTTGGAAGAAAATCGGTATTGCTCTAAGTGATCGTCGATTTTTGTTAATCTGTGTTCTTGCCGTTGCGGTATCATTCATTCGTTTTGCCTCTAGCGGTAGCAATATGGTCGCCTATGCAAAAACCGAAGATGTACTGATGGCTGATTTTTTGATTGCCTATCTTGATGTTATCTTCTCATTGTTCCAATTGGTGTCGGGTGTCATTGCCGGATTATGGTTAAAGAAGAAGATCGGAGTTAAAAACACCTTGTTGTTAGGGTTAGGTGCAAGCTTAATATTTACAGCTTTGGCAACGACCGTAACAAATCCGTTCATCTTGTTTATAACTTACAGTCTCAACGGCTTTGGATACGGAATTACATATAATGTATTGCTTGGATTAGCCTTGCAGCCCTTTGCTAAGGATATGCGTGAGGTAACTATGGGAATCTATCAGACTTTCTTTGCCGTAGGGATTTATTATGGGGATAAGATATATGCCTTGATCTTACAAAATATACCGTCTACATTTGAAGGATCCGCTTTATATCAACTGGTTTTTACGCTAATCAGCGGTTTGATCGTACTGACCATGTTGTCCATATTTGTCGGTTTTAGTAAGAAAAACCGGGAGTTTATAGAATCATAAACAAAGGAGGGACTATGAACCTATTTGTACCCATCCACAATCATGAGCAGTTAGAAGCAGTAGCTTCATTGAAAGTCAGCGCCGTCATTCTTTCGACGGCTTTTTGTTCATCTAAAACTCAATATCCGCTAACAATGGCTGAGTTGTCATCGTTGTCGAAAATATCTACAGAGATGAAAGTTCCTTGGTATTTGTCCGTTAATCGGATGATGTTACAAAGTGAGTGGTCTGCTTTCGAGCAAGAAATCCAACAAATCAGTACTTTTCATCCAACCGGGTTTATCGTATCTGATCTTGGTGTCATGTACTATTTTAAGAAGAATTATCCGGATAAAAAAATTGTCTTACAAACCGATACGACCATTACCAATGCTCAAGATGTTGAAATTCTATTATCACTTGGAGTTGATATTGTGGCTTTGGCAAGAGAATTAACAATAAACGAGGTAACCGAAATCGTTTTTCGACATGGAAATCACGTAATGATTTCCGGCTTTGGTTATCAATGTATGAGTACGTCCAGTCGCCCATTGATGAGCAACTATTTTGAATATATTCAACATGATATAGATGTTTTATATAAAAGGTTCACTCTACAGGAAGAAGGGCGAAATGAGCGCTACCCGGCGATGCAAGACACTCATGGCTTCCATATTTTCACTTCATCAGTATTAGAGATTTTCGATGAAGCGAGTACCTTGGAAGAAATCGGACTCAACCATCTGTTAATCGATTCTTTATTTATTGATGATGAAACGATTCAAACAGTGATCAAAACATTTAACAAAAAGATGGTTAGCGAAGAGGCGATTTCTGAAATATCAAAGAAATATTTGTTATCAAAAGCACTATTCTATACACCGACTAGTGCGATTAAGGTGGTGATTGAATGAGACGGCCAGAATTGTTAGCGCCGGCAGGGGATTTAGCTCGTCTGAAAACAGCTGTTCATTTCGGTGCCGATGCTGTTTATATCGGAGGCAAGAAGTTTTCATTACGCTCACGTGCAAGCAATTTTGATTTAAATGATATTGAAGAAGGTGTTAAATATGCACATGAGCATCAAGCAAAACTGTATGTAACGGTCAACATGATTCCGCATCAGGAAGATTTGGAAGGACTAGAACAATATTTGCGTGCATTGGATCAAATCGGTGTTGACGCTGTTATTGTGGCTTCCTTGCACATTGCCAAAGTTGCCCGACAAATCAGTCAACGTATGGAAGTGCACTTAAGCACTCAACAGTCATCCGCAAATATCGCAACGTTGGATTTCTATAAAACACTAGGTATCGACCGTGTCGTTTTAGCAAGGGAATGCTCACTTGAAGATATTGAACTAATCGTCAACGGACAAACGATGCCTGTTGAAGTATTTATTCATGGCGGTATGTGTGTTAATGTGTCGGGTCGATGTACGCTGAGTAATTACATGACACTTCGTGATGCCAATCGAGGAGGTTGTGCACAAAGCTGTCGTTGGAAATACTTTTGTTTAGATGAGAGTGATAAGCCATTGCACGATGAAAATACTTTGTTTTCCATGAGTTCAAAAGATCTCAATGCAACGATTGTTCTTTCCGATCTTATCCGTATCGGTGTGGCATCATTAAAAATCGAGGGTCGAATGAAATCTGAGTATTATTTGGCGACTGTAGTAGGGGCTTATCGACGATTGATTGATGATTTGCTATTGGGAAAAGATGAGAACGAAAGTGTCGAGAAGTGTAATTTAGAACTTGCCAAGGCTGAAAATCGTGAAACTTTCGGTGGATTCTTTTTAAACAAGCCCTTGGCTGAGGGCCATCTCTATGACAAAAACGGTACCGGTATCACACAGGAGTTTCTTGCGACCGTAGTGTCTTATGATCATGAAAGTCAAATGGCAACTATTGAAGTCCGTAATCATTTCAGTAAGGAATGGCTTTGCGAAGTTTTCGGACCCAAAACCGATCATATTCGGTTTACTGTCACAGACATCATTAACAGTGACAATGTTGTTACGGAAAGAGTGTTTAAGCCCATGGAAGTCGTTAAAATAAAAATCCCGTTTGAAGTACATCCGGAGGATTTTATAAGGAAGGTGAGAATATGATATTTGAAGGAGCTCTTTCGGTCAAAGCCGTTATACAAGGTAATAAAAGAAAAGTAGTGGAGGTTTGGGCTGATAAGAATAAGCGGTCTGAACGAGATTTTCAATATATTCAGCGTTTGTGTGAAAGTCAAAAGATTCCTTTTGTCTGGAAAGTACGAGAGGAAATTGATGCTCAAGCCGATGGTAAAACCCATGGTGGAGTTATTGCTACTGCTTCTGAAAGAAGATTTGATGATATAAGTACGCTAAAGGGATTGGATTTTGTCTTATTGGTAGAAGGGATTGAAGATCCGTTTAATCTAGGATATATTTTTCGGACCGCAGCCGCAGCCGGTGCGCAAGCTATAATCACACGAGTCAGAGACTGGAGTTTCAGTGAGAGTGTCATTTGTAAATCATCGGCAGGTGTCAGTGAGCGGATGACTTGGGTTTTAACTGATGACTTTGATCAAACCGGAATCCAAGTCAAAGAGTTTGGATTTAAGATATTTTGTGCATTACGGGATGATTCGGCGATTGAAATGAGTAAAGCAAATCTGAATCTACCGCTATGTCTGTGTATTGGTGGTGAGATGAGAGGACTTTCAAAAGCCATCATCCAACACACGAATCAAAACATTTACATCGCATATCCAACCGATACTAAAGTAGCATTGCCCGCTGCACAAGCTACCGCCGTATTATGTTTCGAAGTAGTTCGTCAGCGCAAAAATAACTCCTAAGGAGTTATTTTTTTGTTTATGTTTATGATGGCATAAAGTGCGTTGATTGATACATCTATTTTATGAGCTGATGCCTCATAATCAAATTCAAATGTTTGTGAAGCGAAGTATCTCTTTTCAATCTGATCTTCCGATACTGTTGTATTGATTCCATTTGATTCAATCATGACCCCTTTGACAGGCATCTGATGAATACTCAACTCAACAAAGCCGGATGAAATGTTTAGATTAGCAGTTTGACTATCGGTTGGAGTATAGTTGATATTTACAGAGGTTGAATTTACCGAAAGGTTGTCAGCGATAGAGTTTAGCGTAAGATCCAGCTTTGCGGTATTGATAAATATATCCGTGGAAATATTCGTTATATCAATTTTTGAATCAGCAGTATTAATGGCAAGATATTTTAGATTACTGATTAAACGAGGAGAACTTACGACTATTGTCGGAGCAACCCCGTAAATAAAGACGTTTCCGGTAAAATCATACGGTATGATGACTTCGATGCTAATCAAACGGCTGATTGGCGGACATTTTCTAAACCAAGGACATGAGCCGATATTGACGCTGCTAACTGGTGAGCCGATAATGAAATCCCTGGATTCGCGCACAGCACGAATCGCATCAATATGTCCGCTGATGTTGGCAGTAATTTGGGTTTCAGGTTTAACGGAAAGTGTTATTGTATCCGCCAGACCTCCGTGAATCGTAATATTATTCACTTCAGAAAAATTCTGTTTAAAAGAAAGTGATTGAACGGATTGTTGATTATCATATTCGATCAAATCTTTTCCAGCCCAAAGAAACCAAACGAAGGCGAATGTCAATAGAAGCGTTCCCAAAGTAATTAACGATACTCCCCAAGATTTTCTCATTGTAATGACCTGAAATTACCCTTTATCAGATTTATTAATCCATGATAAATGCCGACTAAAGCAGAAAAAAACAACGTTATAAGTCCACTACCTACCATGATTAAACCGATTCCGACTAGCAGTGAAAAGTCCTCACGGATCGTAAATGGAAACTGCCAAATCTGATAAGGAAGATCGAATGTCATGATCAGACCTTGTAGAAAAGCAAATGTCGCAACGGCAATCCCGGCTAAAGCAATGGAAAATAATGCAAGCAAAATAGGGAGACCGATTATCAATCCCAATAAGAAGCGGACTATCGAACCCGAATTGCCGGTATTGTTAGTTACTTGTGCAGATTCAAACGGTACATCCATAACTATTTCGTCGGCTAGTGGTAAACTTGCGATTTCTTCTTCGTCAGTCTCAGTTATTTTTTCTTCAATGACTTCAGCACTCACTTCATCTTTCATAAGTGCTTTTGAGGAAATGTTTTCAGAAGGAGTACGTTGATAGTTTGAAATGAGTTTTGAAGGATTGCCGAGCTGTTCAATGATTTCACGTTCACTATGGCCTTTGGCAGTTTTTTCATCGAAAGTCCGGATGATTTGTGTCATGATTTCTAAGGATGTATCCGTATCCATTTGGCTCATTTGTTGCTTAATTAAGCGGAGATACTCTTGTTTGTTCATAAGAATCACCCCTATCGTTAAACTGAGTATATCACTGCTTGCGTCCTTAAGTAAATAGACAAGGGCGAAAAGGTGGCTTATAATGAGGATAGGAAATCGAGGGATCAGATATGAAAATCGCACTGGGACAACTGAATGTTCAAAGCGGAAATATAGCAGGAAATATCGAGTCGATGAAAGTGATGATTCAAGAAGCTAAAAAAGAAAAAGCAGATATCATCGTGTTTCCAGAGATGGCGGTCAGCGGTTATTTTCTGCAGGATAAGTGGACTGACAGCGAATTTATTTCTTTTTGTGAAAGTCAAAATGAAACAATCAAATCACTTAGCGATGGTATCGGAATCATTTGGGGAAATGTGAGTTTGATGTATGGCGGTCAGAAATTCACCGGTCATGATGGTCGTCCCAGTCGTTTTAACAGTGCTTTTTTCGCCTTTGATCAACAGTGGGTCAGCCGGCCAAATTCCGCTTGGGGACAATATGTGAAGCACCTGTTACCAGATTATCGGGTATTTGATGACACTCGCTTTTTCATTGATGGAATAACTTTGTCACAATGGACAAATGAGGATGTATGTGAACCGTTTGAATTTGAAAAGGACGGCCAAACGTATAAAGTATCGCTTCAGGTATGTGAGGACTTGTGGGATAATGACTATTCTTTCAGTCCAACACAAAAAGCGATTGAATATCAAAGTGATTTAATTATTAATATTTCCAGTTCACCATGGACTCGCAATAAAGAATTTTCAAGAATCAAACAACTCGTAAAGCATCATAATAAGTTTCCCGGAAAAGTTCCGCCGTTTATCTATGTCAATGCGGCTGGAATGCAGAATAACGGTAAGACAGTCGTCGTATTTGACGGTAATTCGACGTTATATGATCGCAAGGGTGTGCGGGTAGATGGTTGTAATGACCGTTTCGAAAGTGAATGCAAGATCGTCGATACCTATGACGAAATTAAGAATGAGCTTGTAACAGAAAATAAGTTATTATTGGCTTTGTTATGTGGGATCAAAGAGTTCGACCAACAAGTATTTCCTTTTAAGCCTAATTGGCTGATCGGTGTTTCCGGAGGGATGGATAGCAGTATCAGTGCTGCCTTGCTATCAATGGCCTTAGGTAGTCAGCGAATCATTGGCATTAATATGTCGACAAGGTATAATGCCGAAATTACTAAAGACAATGCCAGAATTCTTTGCGAACGACTGGGTATCCGGTATGTAGCTTCGAATATTGAGGCAATGATCGATGCCACCTTGTTGACAATGAAGAATTTTGGCTATCCAGAACCTTATGCATCATTGACGGTTGAAAATATCCAAGCGCGTTTACGAGGTAATTGTCTTTCGACGATTTCTTCAATCGAAAATGCGATCATTGTTAATAATTCCAATAAAGTTGAAACAGCTTTGGGCTATTGTACGCTGTATGGCGATACGATTGGAGCATTGGCTCCTTTGGGTGATTGTACTAAGTTGCAATTGGCTCAATTAGGCAGAGAGATCAATGAATACTTTGACAAGGAAATCATTCCGAAAAACCTGTTGCCTGTGGTTGGTGATGGAGAAATATCTTGGCAATTTGCACCTTCTGCTGAATTAAAGGATGCACAAGTTGATCCGATGAAATGGGGATATCATGACTGGCTAATTCAAAAACTTACGGAATATCCGGGGTTTCAAGTTGAAAAACTGATGGAAGAGTATTTGTCGGGGGCTATATTTGAAACGGAAACCGGACGTTTTATGAAGTTTTACGGATTGGATGATCCTATAGAATTCATTGATGATTTGCTTTGGGTTTTAAACAGTCTTCAGAATTCAGTGTTCAAGCGCATTCAAATGCCGCCGATCATTATGGTCTCACGGGGTAGTTTTGGTCAGGACTACCGTGAAAGTCAGGTGCGCTTTCAGTTAAGCGAGAAGTTTGATATATTGAAGAAGCAGATTCTAGAATCATATTTAAAAGGAGATAAGGATGCCGTATAAATTCAATTTTAAAGAACAAAACAATTCATTACCACTGACAATTGCCTTGATCATCGTGTTATTGCTTTACTTTGCCATACAGAATTTGCCGGGCATACTTGATTTTATTCAATCGATGATTAATTTGCTCTTACCTTTTATCGTTGGGTTTGCCATTGCTTTTTTGATTACTCCGCTAATGTTATGGTTTGAAGAAAAAGTACTGATGAAGTCAAAATTCAGCCACCGAACAAAACGTAAAATATCCGCAGGTTTTGCTTTCTTGACAGCTGTTACGGTTTTTGGAGCTTTTATTGCGATCATCGTACCTCAGGTACTTTCCTCAATTGCTCAATTATCAAATTTGCTTCCAGACTATATCGCTTCAGCTGAGCAGTATTTGTCAGGTTGGTTTTTAAGTCTAAATCTGCGTGATGAGGTTTTAGTTATACTCATTGACACAGGCAATGAGTTATTAAAGAACTTAGCTCAAATCACACGTGATATTATCCCTATGATACTTAATTTTTCATATAATTTTGTCAGTGTTTTAGTAAGAACAGTCGTCGGTTTTATCGTTTCAATTTATATTCTGCTTGATCGCGAGCGCTTTGCTATTCAGTTTCGAAAATTAACTTATTCAATGTTTTCGAGAAAACATTCTGAAAGATTATTTGAGATTTCAAGACTGAGTGCTAGAATGTTTAACAGCTTTATCATCGGCAAAACCGTGGATTCATTGATTGTCGGTGTCATCTGTTACATTGTGATGCTCATCTTTGGTTGGCCATATCCGGTGTTGATCAGTTTGATCATTGGGGTAACAAATATGATTCCGGTTTTTGGTCCGTTTATCGGAGCTGTTCCGGCGCTGTTTTTATTGTTTATCGTTGACCCGACAGCAGCACTGTGGTTTACGTTATTTATCATTATCCTTCAGCAGATTGATGGTAACATCATCGGTCCGCTTATTCTACAGGATTCGATGGGATTACCAAGTTTGTGGATCATGTTTGCCATTATTTTAGGCGGTGGATTCTTTGGACTTTTGGGAATGTTTCTCGGAGTGCCCGTCTTTGCTGTGGTTTATGTCATTATTAAAGAGATTGTCAATCAAAGACTTAAGGATAGAGAAATTGAAGTTTAAAAAGACGCCTAGGCGTCTTTGTTTTTAAATTTTAGCAGGCGTATGGCGTTGATGATGACAATCAAAACGCTTAGCTCGTGGATGAGCATACCTACGGATAGAAATACGTGTTTAGTCAAAACGCCAACCATTAGTGAAAGTGCTACGATTAGGGCAAAGACGATGTTGGTTTTCATGTTTTTGGTCGTTGCTTTGCTCAATTCGATGGCATAGGGCAACTTGTCGAGTTTGGAAGAACTAAGAATGACATCCGCACTTTCCATGGCGGTATGATTGGTGTAAGATCCCATGGCGATACCGAAGTCAGCATTGGCCAGTGCCGGTGCATCATTGATGCCATCTCCGACCATGACAGTCAGTCCGTATTGAGCTTTGAGTTCTTTGAGATAGGTCACCTTATCTTCTGGAAGACAGTTAGCTTTGATGTTTTCAATACCACTTTGCATACCTATAGCCTTGGCAACCAAGGGATGATCACCGGTTAACATGACCGGAAGAATTCCCATTTTCTTTAACTTATTGACAACATTTTTAGCACTTGGCCGTATTTGGTCGGCAATACCAAACAGTCCGCGGATATGTTGGTCAATCGACACTGCAATCACGGTTAATCCATCTGATTCGAGTTCACTGATTTTATCGTTTACTGATTTGCGTTGCTCATCATCAAACAAGCGAGGACTGCCTATGACAATTGTATGATCATTGACAGTTCCTTTAAGTCCGAATCCGGGTAAGATTTCGACTTGCTTAGCCAATGTCAAAGAAATATCATGTTGCTGAGCATAGCGGATGACAGCTTTGGCTAAGGGATGTTCCGATGAGTTTTCAAGTGAAGCGGCTAAAAAAAGCAGTTCACTTTTCTCAATATAATTCGTGATTACTTGCTTTATGACTAAATCACCACTGGTCAGGGTGCCAGTTTTATCAAAAGCAACAACCTTGACTTCACTTAGTTTTTCCATGACATCTCCGCCTTTAAACAGAATGCCGTTTTTAGCTCCGTTTCCGATACCGGCTACGATAGAGACGGGTGCGGAGATAACCAAGGCTCCAGGACAAGAGATGACAAGCAGTGTAAGTGCGAGTCGAATGTCACGGGTCACGATATAGACGACAATCGTTAGAAGTATAACTGAAGGCGTGTAGTATTGAGCAAATTGCTCTAGTGAACGTTGTATTTTGGCTTTTTTGTCTTGAGCTTCTTCAACTAAAGCAATGATTCTTCCATAAGTAGAGTCTTCACCGATATGCTGGGCTTCTACGAATATAACACCCGTATCCACCAATGTCGAACTATACACGGAATCGCTGACATTTTTGACAAGGGGAACAGATTCTCCGGTAATCGATGATTCGTTGATCATAGCGCTACCTTCGATAATTTTACCGTCCACCGCAATTCGTTCTCCACTTCTGACAAGAAGGACATCACCGATTTTCAGTTGGTCTGCCAAAATATCTTTTTGAGTACCTTCTTCGATGATGGTCACTTGTTTAGGAACATTATCAAGAAGTGATGCGATTGCCGTCCTGGTTTTTTTGAGGGTACGATTTTCTAAGTAGTGTCCCAATGTGTACAAATAGCTAACAGCAGCAGCTTCCCATGTCTCACCAATCAGTAGTGCACCGATAACAGCAATGCTTACCAATGTGTCAATTCCGATTACTTTGTAACGCAGACTCGAGATTGCTGTCTTTGCGATTGGAAAAATCGTAAGAGATGTTGCCAATATCATCATTGAGTGAAAGAAGAGTGATTGTCCAATCGAGTTTCCAATCCATCCGGCAATGATTAATGATGTGCCAATTATCAGTCGGTTCTTAACATCGAGTTTCATCAGAGCTTGCTGACAATCGGAAATCCTATGCGTGCCAAAGTCTCTTCAACACTTTGTTCAGCCATACCAATTACAGTTTCTGCTTCTTTTTTCCAGTTGACTACGACTTTACTGGCATTAAACAATACTTCAACAGATTCTACACCGGCAACCTTTCCTAGAGCGGCCTTAATTTTCATTGCACAGCTTGGGCATGTCAATGTTTCTAATTGATACTTTGTGGTCATATATGTACCTCCACTTTTCATTATAGGGAGATCCATAAAAAAAACTTTGATTTGAATCAAAGTTTTAGTCGAAATTGAATAAGATATCGCTATATGTTGGAATCGGATAGGTAGATTTGTTCATAATAGCCTCAAGAGCATCAGCGCATTTGCGAATCTCATTGAGCTGCGGGCGCACGATTTGATGTAGATACATACCTTTTTCACGATGATTTGCAATCAAGTAGCCCTCTTCAATCAGACCTTCAAGTACGGTGACAGCTTCATCCAGACAATCAATTCCATCGGACAATTGGATGACCATTTTCTTGGCATAGACACTTCCGTTTGCTTGTTGATAAGGAAGAAGATCGAGTATAGCAGCAGGTAGGATTTGCTTGCGAATCATGTCGATCAATGTTTTTGCTTCAAATTTAATGGCGCGAATGAATTGTTCGTGCAAAATTTCAGCGCGAGCTACGAGTTCATGCTCATGGTAGACACCATGCTTTTCAAACAAAGTCACAGCCTTCGGTTCTATCAAACTATCAATGGATTCAGTAAATGAAGCAATGTTGGGCAATCCGCGCTTCTTTGCTTCGTGCACCCAAGCTTCGGCATATCCATCTCCGCTAAATAGTACACGGCGATGTTCTTGCATGACTTTAGTACAAACCGCATAAACTGCAGTCTTTTCATCCATCGTTTCAAGATGTTTCTCAAGATGATTACCCATTTCCAGAAGTGAATCCGCCAGAATGGTATTGAGTACCGTGTTGGCTGAAGCAGCAGAACGAGATGACCCTACCATTCTGAATTCAAACTTCGTACCGGTGAAGGCAAATGGAGATGTACGGTTTCGATCTGAGAGTTCTTTTGGTAGTGCTTTAAGTGTTGAAAGAGGGGAGTGGGTATTATTGTCATTTGCTGTCAATCCCAAACCGGCTTCAATTTCGTTAAGTAAATTTTCGAGCATAGATCCTAAGTATACGGAGATGATTGCAGGAGGGGCTTCATTTGCGCCAAGACGATGGTCATTTCCCGGGCCGGATGCAGCCATTCTAAGAAGTTCCGGATATTGATCGACCGCTTTGACTAGCGATACGACAAACATCAAGAAGCGAAGATTTTCCTCTGGTGTGTCCCCTGGATCGTATAAATTTGAACCGGTATCCGTCATTAGTGACCAGTTATTATGCTTTCCGGAACCATTGATTCCGGCAAACGGTTTTTCGTGTAACAAACAAGCAAGACCGTGTTTTTTGGCAGTTTTCTTTAAGATATCCATCATGATCTGATTTTGATCGACAGCAATATGAGTAGCCGCAAAAACTGGTACGATTTCAAATTGATTAAAGGCTACTTCATTGTGCTCGACGCGAGAATATATGCCCAGTTTCCAACATTCAAGATTGACTTCTTCCATAAAAGATTTGATTCTTGATGGAATCGACCCGAAATAGTGATCTTCAGAATCTTGACCTTTCGGTGGAGATTGGCCGATCAACGTGCGTCCTGTCAATAAAAGATCCAGTCTTGCTTTGAAGTGAGCTTCATCAACTAAGAAATACTCTTGTTCTAAACCCAATGAAGGTGTGACGCGTTTGACGTCTTTATCACTGAGTAAATGTAAAACCCGGGTAGCTTGTTTGCTCAAAACGTCCATGGACTTCAAAAGCGGGGCTTTCTTGTCGAGTGTATCACCGTTGTAAGAAACAAATACGGTCGGTATACAAAGGACGTTATCGCGGATAAATGCCGGGGAACTGATATCCCAGTATGTATAGCCGCGGGCTTCGAAAGTGGCTCTGAGTCCGCCGTTTGGAAAGCTGGATCCATCGGTTTCACCTTTAATTAAGGATTTTCCGCTAAATCTCGCTAATGGCAAACCGTCTTCTCCGGGTTCTAAAAATGCATCATGTTTTTCGGCAGTCGCGCCGGTCATTGGTTGAAACCAATGGGAGTAGTGAGTGGCGCCTAAATCAATCGCCCAGGTTTTCATCGCATGAGCGATGGCTTCAGCGGTTTTTTGATCGAGTTGCGTCTCGTGTTTGAGTGATGTTTTGAATCTCAAGTAGATGGGATGTGGTAATCGTTCTTTCATTACTGCATCGCTAAACAAATATTTGCCAAATAATTCAAATGGATGCTTGCTCATCTTGGATGCCCCCTTTTTAACATTCTCTTATTTTATTCGAAAAAATCATATTTGTATAGAGCAATTGACATGATTTTCATGAAAATTTATGAAAATAAATTATCGAACTTTTGTCGTGAATCGAGAAGGGTACGTTGTGCTATAATAAAATAAGCATATAGCTATTGGGAGGTAGCAACATGAGTAAATTAGTTAAGTGTCAAGTTTGCGGTTTGATTATGGAAGAAGATAAGTTGCATGACGTGTGTCCTAAGTGCAATGCACCCAGGGAAAAGTTTGATGTATTGGCGGATGAAGCTGCTGAAAAAGTATTCCGTTCGGAGTATACAAATGATTTACATATGCGTCTGATTAACTATTGTAACAAGATCGAAGCGTTGGCTGAAGCCGGAATCGATGATAATTTAGATCCTGCTTGTGTCAAACTTTTCAAGAAAGCAAAGGAAGAAGCTATCTTGATCAAACAGATTTCAAAGGCTGAGTTAGCCGGTCATGCAAGTAAAGGCAAATGGTAAAATCCGGGAAACCGGGTTTTATTTTGTGCAGCGTTGATAAAGATTAGTCATGTTAAAAAATAATCGAGAAAATTTCTCGTATCTTGTTATTCATAATTTGAATACATAGTTTATAATAGTAATCAGAACTATGCATAATCTTTATTTAGAAAGTGCTTTGGAAAGGTTTAGTAATGAAGTTCAAATTTAGTAAAACCGTAAAACTGGCAATGATTACGGGGTCTGTGTGTATACTGTTAACCGCATTCGTATTGATGGATGCTTTTTTGTTACCCAAGACCTTTGCCATTATCGAAAATTCATCCGGAAAGCTCAATCAGCCTGTCAATCCGGCTGTTATTATGGAATACTCGTACAATGACGATAATATCACAATTTCCATATCAACGATTACAGAAGATGATGTCGTTTATCATATCGTTGATTTCCGTCTGTCAGATGTTCAATATATGCAAAGTGCTTTTGCTAAGGATATTTATGGTAAGAATATTGTTGAGACTACTTCGCAGATAGCAAAGAATAATCAGGCCATATTGGCGTTCAATGGTGATTTTTACGGTTCTAGAGATGAAGGACTTATCATTCGTAACAGAATTTTATATCGTGACCAACCTCGAAGTGCGCCGGATAACCGTACGCTTTTGATTGATGAACAAGGGGATTTTATCTTTGTAACCGAAGGTGCCGTTGATGGAAGTTCTTACTTAGCTAAAGGAGTCGTGCACAGTCTGTCCTTTGGACCGGTATTGGTAGAGGAAGGTAAGGTTTCGAAAATTAATACCAGGCTGGCTGAAACACAGAATCCGCGGACGGCCATCGGGATGATTGAGCCCTTGCATTATCTTTTGATTGTTGTAGATGGTCGCAGTGAGCAGAGTAAAGGAATGCGACTGGATGCCTTGGCTAAACTTTTCGTTAAGTTAGGTGCAGTGAGTGCTTATAATCTGGATGGTGGGGGATCGTCTACATTGTGGTTCAATGGGAAAATCATCAATCAACCGTCAGTATTTGATCTTTTTTCGGATGAACGCGCAATTAGCGATATCCTATTTATTGGTTATTGATATGGTACAAGCAAGAAGAGAGTTTATTCTGTATTTGGCTATTTCAGTACTTTTATTGGCATTTGATCGGTCGTACGCGATTTTCAGTCATGGAGTAAGCTCATTGAGTATGACGCTAATGTTTGTGCCTGTATTATTTGGTGGAATCGTTTTAGTGGCTTTGCGTGGAATGATGAAGGAACGACTTTGGAATCATCGATTGTATCGGTTGTTTTCATATTTGTATCACACTTCTTTAGTCGTATTTGTTAATGGAATGTTAGTAAGAGGTATTTTGGAAATTGCTGGGAAATATTCAGAATATCTCTATGTTTTCCATATCCTCTTTGGAATTCTTGTGGTGATGACTGTAACAACACTGATATTGATAATCGATGGTAGAAAATCCAAATATAAAAAACGTTAGATAAATAAAAACCCCCTAGGTTAGAGGGTGATTTTTGTCGAAGTATTTCTATCATTATCTTCGGTTTACTTCTTCTTTGTAACTAAAGGAAATATAAATACAAGGCATGCAAGGAAAAATATTATGCTGCCAGCCAAGTTAATCCAGTCTTGCGTAAGAATGTTAGAAATCATGTAAAAAATACTACACAGGACAAATAAGCCCCAGCCAATCAACTGAAATTTCATGTTGTTCGGTTCTCACTTTCTTATTTTCTCACGTCAGTCTTTTTCCTTACACTAAACGCCACTATTATAGCACACTCTACAAAACTCTGTCTTGACATTACAGTGGAACTTCCAAAATACCAAAAAAAACGGCATAGCCGATATTTCTGCCGACTATGCCGAATTTGCCAAGGTAATTAATTCTTTAGAAGCGCTATCTTTTCCGGGGATTTAATCTTCTACGATGCGAACTTCCTTTACAAAGGGAATTTCGTCCATAAGTATAGCTTCAACGCCTAATTTTATCGTATCATCAGCCGCATAACAACCTATGCAAGCACCCATCATGCGAACGTATACTACGCCTTCTGCATCTATATCCACAAACTCTACATCACCGCCATCTCTTTGAATGTACGGTCTTATTTTATCGAGTGTTTCGACGATTTGTTCTTTGAGTTCTGTATCCATTTTTTACCTCATTTCAAAATATATACTACGGCAGCCATGATAATTCCGACAATGACACCACCGAATACTTCAGTCCACTTGTGTCCTAAAACTTCTTTGATTTTGACTAAATAGATTGGATCGTCCAATTTGATTTTTGTTAATAATTGAATATCCCGTATTAGTTGCTGAGTAACTTTGATGTTTTGACCAGCATAATAGCGGACATTCGCTGCGTCATAAGCAACAATCAGACTAAATCCCAACGTCACCGCAAATATCGTAGAATAGAAGTTTTCCTGAATTCCGACGGCTAATGTCAAGGCAGTTACCGTAGAAGTGTGGGAACTGGGAAATCCCCCGCTTTCGATGACGAGCATAGGTTTCCATTGCCTCGTGCGCACATAATGAAAGACAGGTTTCAAGCTTTGTGCTACCAGATTCGCAAATAATGCTGCGTAAAATGGGTACATAATCCCTAGCATCAACATCACCTCTTCCGTGCAATATTATAACACAATTCAAGTTTTCATGTGGTATAATTACCTTGATTTGAAAAGGGGCGATGACGATGTACATACCCGGACAAATAGTCGAAGGTGTAATTACGGGTATACAACCCTATGGCGCTTTTGTATATATTGATGAAAAAACCAGTGGTCTGGTCCATATTTCCGAGCTATCGGATTCTTTTGTGCGTGATATTGCCCAATATGTACAAATCGGTGAGCGGGTCACACTAAAGATCATCGATGTAGATTCTACCGGTAATCAGCTTCGTTTATCACTTAAAGCTGCCCGCCAACAAACGCTTCGATCTGCTTCAAAGGGGAATCGGACAGCGAAAATTCCGAAAGGAAATTTAGGGTTTTCCACCTTGGCAAAACTTTTGCCACAGTGGATTGATCAAGCAAAGGAGAAAAAACATGATTAAATGCGATTTAACTTATGCGAAATTAGAGACTTCGTTAGAGGGTTATCAAGAGAAGGTGTCTTTTTATCATCATGCTTTGCATGAAAAAACTGGGAAGGGAAATGATTTTCTCGGTTGGGTAGATTGGCCTAAGAATGTTGACAAAGAAGAATTTGCCCGTGTACAGGCGGCGGCCACTAGAATCCGTAAGGATGCTGAGGTATTTCTGGTCTGTGGAATCGGCGGTTCTTATCTAGGTGCACGTGCAGCCATCGAATTTGTTCAAGGGTTGTTTGGTAGGAAAGAAGTTGAAGTCTTGTATGTAGGCAATACATTTTCGTCCACGGCTATTGTTCAATTGCTTGAATATATTAAAGGTAAAAGTGTATATTGTAATGTGATTTCAAAATCCGGAACAACTACTGAAACTGCATTGGCATTTCGGATGATTCGTCAGTATATGGAATCGGTATATGGTGTTGATCAAGCGGCAAAAAGGATTTTTGCGACGACGGATAAGAGCAGAGGTACGCTGAAGACATTGGCAGATAAGGCGGGGTTTGAAACGTTTACGATTCCCGATGATATCGGTGGTCGTTATTCGGTGTTGACTTCTGTCGGTTTGTTGCCGATTGCGGTAGCAGGGATTGATATTGAAGCTGTTATGGCTGGTGCAAAATCGGCGATGATTACACTTAATGATGAAAGTCTGAAGACGAATGCGGCTTATCAGTATGCAGTAGCGCGTCGAATTTTGGAGAATCAAGGTAATTTTGCGGAAATGCTGGTTTCCTATGAATCTCATCTGACGATGTTGGCTGAGTGGTGGAAACAATTATTCGGGGAATCAGAGGGTAAAGAAGGTAGGGGCTTGCTACCTGCTTCTGTTAACTTCTCGACCGATTTGCACTCTATGGGACAATTTGTTCAAGAAGGTTCAAATAAGCTGTTTGAAACAGTTATCGTGGTTGATCAGGCTATGCTGGATACAACGGTCCCATCAGCGGATGATGATGGTGATCAGTTGAATTATCTTGCAGGCAAGAGTTTGGATTGGGTCAATAAAATGGCTTTTAGAGGAACATTGGCAGCGCATGTGGATGAGGGTAATGTAAGCAATATTTTATTGCATATTGATGATACCTCCGCGTTTACCTTTGGCTATCTGGTTTATTTCTTCTTTAAGGCTTGCGGTATGAGTGTCTACTTGTTGGATGTCAATCCGTTTGATCAACCGGGTGTCGAAGTATATAAGCGTAACATGTTTAAGTTATTAGGTAAGAAATAAAGCTAAACCCCATGGATGTCATGGGGTTTTTGTTTGATTTCTTTTCCTTATGTTTTTTTTATATTCATCAATGATTCTCGACGAATTTTGAGGATTTTCGATATATGATTCAACATCACTCGCTGATAAAGGTAAGCTAAACGGGCATATTGCGATACACAATCCGCAGTCAGTGCCAAACTCTTGCCACTTGCTATAGCATTTTATATCATTGATTACCCAATGAATCTTATCGTTGCTTTTTGTGGTGCTTGATGATATAGCTTTTGCAGGGCAGTAAGTTGCGCATAGTCCGCATCTTAGACAAAACTCATCCATACACAAATCAGATATGGAATCTGTACTTAAGGGCAGGTCGGTAGTTACAGCTCCTAACCGGATACGACTGCCGTATTCCTTTGTTACTAAGAGTCCATTCCGTCCGATATCACCCAAACCACAATTTTTTGCGGCTAAAGGTAAAACCATTAAGTAGTTTCCGTCCATATGATTTCGTGCTTGATATCCCAAGGCACGAATCGAATAGGATAATATCATGCCAATTACTGCAGCATCTACGTATCCTTTAACTACAGCTACACTTTGT
>CAKMJZ010000030.1 GCA_927435855.1 uncultured Erysipelotrichaceae bacterium | reverse complement strand
ACGGTTCTTTTCCAGGTATACCGGAAATCGCCCCAGTAGGACACTGCTTCGCACACAATGAACATTTACGACTGTTTAGAGATGAGTATTTGGCTCACGTGGTCAAAAAGAAATGTCCTTCAGGCGTATGTAAATCTTTATTGACATATTCGATTATTGCTGATAAATGCCGTAAATGTTCATTGTGTGCGAAGCAGTGTCCTACTGGGGCGATTTCCGGTATACCTGGAAAAGAACCGTATGTCATCGATGCCAGTAAATGCATTAAATGCGGTGCCTGTATGACGGCGTGTCGTTTCGATGCCGTTGTAAGGGTTTAGGAGGTAAGATGATGATTAACTTAAAAATTAACAATATCCCGGTTACGGTAGATCCACAAGCAACGATTTTAACAGCTGCGCAAAAAGCAGGAATAAACATTCCTACATTGTGTTATTTGAAAGATTGTACTGAAACCGGTGCGTGCCGAGTTTGTACAGTGGAAGTCAAAGGTTCTCGTACATTAGGTGCTGCCTGTGTCTATCCGGTAACTGAAGGTATGGAAGTGTTTACTCACTCTGCACGAGCTATCGAAGCTAGGAAAAACACGGTCAGTCTGATTTTATCGAATCACTCGAAAGACTGTTTATCCTGTATCCGCAATCAAAACTGTGAACTGCAGTCACTTTCGGACAGTTTAGGCATACGTGATGTGAAGTATCAAGGCGAAAGAACAGCAATTACTTATGATGATATTGCTAATGGAATCGTTCGAGACACATCAAAATGTATCTTATGTGGTCGCTGCGTTGAAACATGTAAAAATGTTCAGGGGCTGGGTATTTTGGGGTATATGGACCGCGGCTTTAAAACTAAGGTCGGACCGGTATTGGATAAGAGTTTTGCTTCTGTCAACTGTATGCAATGCGGACAGTGTATCAATGTCTGTCCGGTGGGTGCTTTAGCTGAAAAAGAAGAAATTCATGAAGTCGTTCAAGTGTTAAGCGATCCGAAAAAGCATGTTATTGTTCAAACAGCTCCAGCAATCCGAGCTTCGCTAGGTGAAGAATTCGGTATGCCTATCGGCACAAGAGTCACTGGTAAGATGGTTGCTGCTTTACGTCGGATCGGTTTTGCGAAAGTTTATGATACCAATTACGCAGCTGATTTGACGATTATGGAAGAAGGAACGGAGTTCTTACATCGTTTTGCACAAAAGGGAACCTTACCGATGATCACTTCATGTTCGCCAGGATGGGTACGCTATCTGGAATTTGAATATCCAGATCTGATTCCTAATCTATCTACATGTAAATCTCCGCACATGATGTTTGGTGCAATCTTGAAATCGTATTACGCCCAAACCAAGGGTATTAACCCTAAGGATATATATGTTGTATCAATCATGCCTTGTGTTGCGAAAAAAGAAGAAAAAGAACGCAAGGAAATGATCAAAAATGAAATCAAAGATGTTGATGCAGTGTTAACAACACGTGAACTCGGTCGTTTGATCAAGTTATACGGTATTGATTTTGCTTATCTGGAGGATGAAGAGTACGATCAGGACATGTTTGGTGAGTACACAGGTGCCGGTGCGATCTTCGGTGTTACCGGAGGCGTTATGGAGGCTGCTTTGCGTACGGTATATGTCAAACTGACCAACAAAGAATTGGATGATCTCAAGTTTGAGGCTGTCCGCGGTATTTATGGACTGAAAGAAGCAACGATCACAGTTGATGATGTTGATATCAAGGTTGCGGTTGCTCATAGTATGGTCATAGCAAAACCATTGCTAGATGATATTCGTAACGGTAAATCACCGTATCATTTCATCGAAATCATGGGTTGCCCGGGTGGTTGTATTAATGGCGGCGGTCAATCGATTGTCAATGCGAACATCCGCAACAAGTTCCCAAATAATCAATGGCTTAAATTGCGTGCGAAAGCTATTTATGCAGAAGATGAAGCACGTCCGGTTCGTCAATCCCACAAGAACACTCAGATCTTAGCCCTGTATGAGAATTTCTTGCACGAACCTTGCGGACATGTTTCCCACAAGCTGTTGCACACGCATTATACACCTAGAAAACGATTCAAATAGTATTAAAAAGAGCCGGTAAATCCGGCTCTTAAACATCTATGCGTATCATTATTTGTTGATTTGCTTAACGATATCTAAGGTATCGATGTCGAGGACTGTAAACATCTTATCCGATAAAAGGTAAACATAGTTATCAATGTGAATGATGCGTTGAATCGTATAGTCGCCCTGTGCATCTTTTGGTTTGAGTTCAACTTTGTCTCTTAAAACCAAATCGCCATTTGACTCAATAGTAACGAAGATTGCCTGATTGGTATAGGTATACTTTTCGTCTGAACTGATAGTGACATTGTAATCATTAATCGTAAAGGCAAGCAGATTTTTATTTTTGACAAACAGTACAGCTTTATGATCGTATAGTGCTTCTGAGTAGGTATACTCTGATCCGATCATCAAATTATCAACTTCAGTTGGATTTAACTCATCTTTCACATCGAACATAGAGATTTTCAGTGCTCCGGTAACAAGGCGTCCATCTGATTCTACTTTGACATCTTTTCCGATACCAAACACCAGATTTCCTTCAACAGGATGGAGGTAATTGGAGAATCCAGGAATTTTTAATTCGCCTAAGATTTTCGGTTGATTTGTGCTAAGGTCGATAACGAAGAAGGGGTCTACTTGTTCAAATGTGACCATATAGACACGATCTTGTGCAAATCGTACGGAGTATATTGTTTCGCCGATCGCAATCTTGTCAAGATGTCCGACTTGCTTCATATTTGAATCAAGAACGAAGACATGGTTTTCGGTTTCCCATTCCTGATTTTGTTTATATTTTTGAGTGGTCGTTGCAACGCGCAGTTTACCATCAAATTCATCCATAGCAAACTGATTGATTAAATATCCATTGACTTTGCCACTTGAAAGAAGTTTGATACCATTGCTAATGTTAAGTTTGTAGATTTCGGTTACGACGGTTCCATCATACATTCCGGTCAGTTCATTATATTGAGGCCAAATCTGATTAGCAATATATAAGTTTTCACGAGTTACCGTAACGGTTCCGGCACCGACCATGATAGCTTCCATTTCAGTTTTAAAACCTTCTTCCAGTGTAAAAGTAGTCACTGTTGTCATATCCGTTGTATTTGGAATACCAATGACTTTAACGCTGGTCGCATCGATCAGTTTTGCTTTTTCATCATCAACGCGATAAGAAGGTAAAATGTCAGACAAATTGACATCGCCAGCACTACTATCCGTAGATCCTTCTGTAAATCCACGATACATACCCCAGTAACCGCCTTTATTGGTTACAAGTACGATTTTATTATCAATCTTGCGGGCTGCCATACCATAACCTTCAACTTCCAGAGATTTAACTTTCTTCATTTGAGTGCGATCAGAGATATCGTAAACAACGATTCGTTGGTAAGATTTTCCCCACCACATCATGCTTCTGCCACCGATGGGTTCATCGGCTTTTGGATCGCTATCATCTGGATTTTCATCACCTTTTGGCTCTTCGGGCTGATAAGCTTCCCAACGGTTGCCAAGCAAGACGAGGTAGTTATCATGTAAAAACATTTGGTAGTAATAAGCATTTTCCTCAAATGTTTTTTCCATGACTAATCCGGCATCTTCTAAAGGGAATGCCCGAATTACTCTTAAACGGTTATTGGTTAGCTGATAAATATAAAAACCATCGGTCTTTACCATATCGGCTTCATCAACACCGGATATTTGATTATTGGTTCCGGTAAAATCAGGTTTTGCGGCTGAACGTTCATCCATTGCAAGTTCCGGGAAACCGGGAAAGTTGTTAAATTGGGTGTTCATTCTAGTGCGAATACTTCGCACGATTTGTCTCAAATGGTTCTCACTGGTGATAGCTGTGATTTTAGCGTCGACGACCAACGATTTTTTGTTTTCAATGTGCGCTAAAGGGAGAATAAGTAAAATGGTGATAAGCAGTATCCAATAACTTTTTTTCATAAGGAGTCCTCCTCGAGTAAAGAATAGCATAATAGGCTTTAATAGCAGATTTTCTTGGATAAGATGCACAGAAATTCAATTAACTTGCATAAGAAAACTGTCATCTCGACAGTTGTTCTTTAATCATTGATTTTATCTGAGCTAACACATCGCTGATGGGTATTAATTTACTCTCTTTTTCACCACGGACTTTCAATTCAATCATATCTTGTTCCACGGTTTTTCCCACCGTTATTCGAAGCGGAACACCTAGCAGATCCATATCATTGAATTTGACGCCGGCTCGTTCGTCACGATCATCCAGAACGACATCGATTCCCGAATCTTTAAACAATTCGTATAAGTTATTGCCGATTTGTACCTGTTTTTCGATTTTTAAGTTGATGATTACGATAGAAACTTCAAAAGGAGCGACGGCCATTGGCCATTTAACACCATATTCATCGTGATTTTGTTCGACCAGTGCTGCCAAACAGCGTCCAGGTCCGATACCGTATGAACCCATGACCACCGGATGCAATTGGTTGTTAGCATCAAGATACTCAAGATTCATGACTTTGGAATATTTGTCGCCAAGCTTAAAGGTATTACCGATTTCAATGCCATGTTTGAAGTGAACATGGCTGGTACAATTGGGGCAACGGTCACCGTCTTTGATCTGACGGATATCACCCATGACTTTGATATTGAAGTCGGATAGATTGACGTTTTTGAAGTGGTAATCACTCTGATTGGCACCGACGATAAAGTTGCGTAGTTTTACTACTTCATTGTCCGCAATGACATCAATAGTCACTCCGATTGGACCGGCAAATCCGACGGCAGCTTTTGTTACATCTTCTACAATCGATGCAGGGGCTAGTTCTATGGAAGTTCCACCGAAGAGTTTTCTTACTTTTGTTTCATTGACTTCATGATCGCCACGTACCATTACGGCAACCGGATTACCATCAATTAGATAGATAAGTGTTTTAACGAATTGAGTTGCAGGTAAACCGAAAAACCCGGAAACCTCTTCAATTGTCTTAGCTTTTGGCGTAAAGACGAGTTGCAAGGTTTCAAATTCTACTGTAGACATCGGTTCTTTGCTTACACATGCCGCAACTTCTAAATTAGATGCGTATCCGCAGTTATCACATAGAACCAGGATATCTTCACCGATATCGGTAACTGCCTGAAATTCTTCGGAAAGCATTCCGCCCATTACACCGGTATCGGCTGTAACGATTTTGTAATCGATTTTCATTTTATCAAATGATTTTTTATAGGCATCATACATAAGTTGATAAGAATGGCTTAATCCTTCAATATCCGTATCAAATGAGTAAGCATCTTTCATAATAAACTCTCGAACACGGATCAAGCCAAAGCGCGGACGCGGCTCATCACGAAATTTCGTTTGAAATTGATATAGATTAATTGGCATATCTTTGTACGATTTGATATGCATGGCCGCAGCTGTCGCAAAAAGTTCTTCGTGGGTAGGTCCAAGAACAAAGGGCTTATTAAAGCGGTCTTTTAAGGAAAACATGCTAGAACCAAAGCCTTCGCGACGACCGGAAGCGATATATACTTCCTCAGGGATCAAAGAGGGCATCAGTACTTCCTGTGCACCAGCCGCATTCATTTCGTCACGTACAATGTTTTCAATCTTCTTTAACACTTTATAGCCCAAAGGCAAATACATGTATACGCCCGACGAACTTTTTTTGACCATGCCGCTGCGAACCAACAGGTTGCCGCTGGTGGAGTCTTCGTCCTTGACGTTCTCTCTTAATGTGTAAAAATAGCTTTTGTTAAGTTTCATAGTTATTACCTCAGTTAATCCTATTGATTATAACATATTGCTTACGGATGTGGGTAGAGGGGTGGTGGGTGAGAAGGAAAGAGATTGTCGGATTTCCGCGTTTGTGTTAACATAAATGTCGTCTCAAGTCAGCGATTATTCATCGTTGACGGAATGTCATCAATATGTTATTATAAACAGGCAATAAGATGTTAGAAAGTAGAAGCACTCTTCTCACCTGATTTCCTTCGGAAGTAGGTCAATGCTGCATCACCATGATTTTTAACGGTGAAAAAGTATTCTGGGTGCTCTATGAGTACCTTTTTATATGTCACGGAGGTGAAATTATTACTAAAAAAATTACAACAGACGAGTTAGTCAATGAGAGCATTCGTTTCAAAGAAGTATTATTGATTGGAGCCAATGGCGAGCAATTGGGAATCTTCATGCGCAGAGAAGCGCTTGAAAAAGCCTATGAGCAAAACCTGGATCTGCTGTGTGTAGCACCAAATGCCGTACCACCGGTATGTAAGATTTTGGACTATGGACGTTATCGCTTTGAAATGCAAAAGAAACTCAAAGAAGCAAAAAGAAATCAACACGTAACTGAACTTAAACCGTTGCGCTTATCGCCGGTTATCGACACGCATGATTTTGAAACCAAATTAAAACATGCACGCGAGTGGATTGAAGATGGCATGAAAGTCAAAGTAGACATGCGTTTCCGCGGTCGGTTGATCACCCGTCTTGAAGTCGGGAAAAAGGTTATGAATAGTTTTATCGAAAATATTTCTGATATTGCGAATATTGAAAAGTCTCCTTCTATGGAAGGCAATACGATGTACGTAATATTGGCACCCAAACGCAAGTAATACAGGAGGACGTGTACTATGCCAAAAATGAAAACAAAAAAAGCGCTGGCCAAACGTGTAAAACGTACGGGTACCGGCAAATTGAAAAGATCACATGCATACATCTCTCACTTTGCGGCTAATAAATCGCAAAAGCAAAAACGTAAATTGAGAAAGAGCACATTGGTTTCGAAGAGTGATTACAAACGCATCAAACTGATGTTGCAAGGCTAGGAGGAATTAGAGAATGCCAAGAGTTAGAAACAGCGTTGCAACTCGCAACCGTCGTAAAAAAATCTTAAAATTAGCTAAGGGTTATTTCGGTTCGAAACATACATTGTACCGTACCGCCCATGAGCAAGTAATGCACTCCTTGAAGTATGCATATCGGGATCGCAGAACACTTAAGCGCGAAATGCGTAAATTATGGATTGCTCGTATCAACGCAGCAGCCCGTATGAATGATATCAGCTATTCAAAGTTGATGTTTGGTTTGAAATTAGCCAAAATCGAAGTTAACCGCAAAATGCTTTCGGAAATCGCAATCGCAGATCCGAAGGGCTTTACGGGAATCGTTGACAAAGCCAAGAAAGCTTTGGAAAAGTAAAAATGAAAGAACCGGAGGACAATGAGTGGAAAATGTAAAAGAAACCCTCAATGAGCTTCTGGTCGACCTTTTTAACCATATCCTGGTACTGGAAGAGAAAAATTTGCACGATCGTGGGATTTTACTTTCGATGACCGAGGTGCATACCTTGGAGAATATTCAAAAAAGTAAGACCAAAACGATGTCCGATGTTGCCCGCTTACAGCTGATAACACAAGGAACATTGACGGTAGCAGTTAACCGATTGCAAAAAAAGGGCTATGTCAGCCGTCTTCAAGATGCTCAGGACAAACGGATTATCCGGCTCTCCTTAACCGCTAAGGCTTTGGACGTGTTGGCGATTCACGAAAAGTTTCATGAAGAGATGATTGACAGTTTTATCAGCGACCTGAAAATTGATCAAGATGTCGCATTGATAACCAGTTTACGCCGGATAATGGAATATTTCAGACAAAACTATGAGGACCGCTAGGTCTTCATTTTTTATTACAGTCAATTCGGTTGCATACAATTTAATAAAAAGGTTAAGATAGTGAAGAAACATAAATATCACAAAAGTTAAAAAGAATAGTAAGTTTACGTTTTCATCTTTTTGATATAGGAGGAAACCATGGCAAGTTTTGATACAAACATAACAGAATCTAAAGTTATAGGAAAACTTTTGAATGGGGCTATTATTCCGCGTCCGATTGCATTTGTAATTTCGATATCTCCCCAAGGTATCGTAAATGCCTCACCATTTAGCTATTTCAACGCGATTTCATCCAATCCGCCGATGCTGATGATTTCGGTCAATCGCAAAAACGGAATGATGAAAGATACAGCACTCAATATCTTGGCAACAAAGCAGTTTGTCGTTCATATCGTTGATCCGACGATTATCAATCAAGTCAATGAAACATCGGCCTCACTGCCGTATGGAGACAGTGAATTGGATAACAGTACACTTACCCTTAGAGACAGTGAATTCGTCGCTGTGCCCTCAGTTAAAGAAGCCAAGGTGACCTTTGAAGTACAATTTGAAGATCATCAAGTGTACGGCAATGAAAAGGGAACGGGGACTGATGTTTTTATCGGTAGAGTGGTTAATATCGTCATCGATGATGAATTGATTGATGAGAATAATTATGTTGATTTTGAGAAATTAAATCCGGTCGGACGATTAAGTGGAACCAATTATACCGTACTTGGTGAACATTTTTCACTGGAGCGTCCACGATGATTCATATTTACAAAGAAAAAAATCGGTTGGGTCCGACTCTGCTGTTATTGCATGGTACCGGCGGAGATGAAAAAGACTTGTTACCCATAGCTGATATCATCGACCCAAATGCCAATATTCTCAGTGTTCGAGGTCAGGTGCTGGAAAATGGCAGTAATCGCTTTTTCAGACGACTGGCCATGGGCGTATTTGATTTGGAAGATTTGGTGTTTCGAACCAAACGATTGAAAGAATTTGTGGATTGGGCAGCTACACATTACGAATTCGATCGCAATCAGGTGATTGCAATTGGTTATTCCAATGGAGCTAACATTGCCGGAAGTATCCTTTTTCACTACAAAGACGCATTGAAGAAGGCGATGTTGTTTCATCCGATGGTACCCATACGAAAAGAAATGCCAGACTTAAGTGGTGTCGGCGTATTTGTATCTGCCGGTGAAAATGACTCGATTTGTCCGCCAGAAGAATCTCAAGAGCTGTACGATATGCTATCCTTGGCTAATGCAAGCGTAATCTTGTCTTGGCAGCCCGGTGGACATCGTTTATCCATGGAAGAAATCGTTGAAGCAAAAGTATGGTATGAAAAAAGGTGAGAAATTCAATTTCTCACTTTTTACGTCCCGATTGATACATATCAAATTTATCTTGAGCAATCTTGCGATAAATATCTTCTTTACGAGACTCAAACATCATCATCGCCCAATGACACCATAGAATATGATGAAACATTTCGAAATGATGAAGTCGATCCAATGTTTGTGAGTCTGGCAATTCTGAGAAATAGGCAACATAAAAATTAGTCCGTGCCGTCTTTTCGAAGATTTGATTTTCGCTTAAAAAGGATGTGACATCAAAGTATGGATGATTGTCTCCTGCATACTCATAATCGATCAAGTAATCTCGCGTAGTAGAAAATCCGATATTCCCTGCAACCCAATCGTTGTGACACAAGGTAAAACCATCTAACTGATTTTGGATAAAATGGATGTACGTATATTCATCATCAAAAGTGAATATCCTATTTTTAATTTGGGCTTTATACTGATTCAATCGTTGAACGGGATCGAAAAGAAATCCGCTAATAACATTTAAAGAATGGAATTTTTTCATTAAACGTCCGACCCGATAGCACTTGTCCTTACCTGAATATTCATTAAAGGTTAATAAGTCTTTGACATATTTGGTAATCTTAATCCCAGTTTTCTCATTGTAATACACGGTCTCGACATCCAGTGATTGGCGGTAAACAAGGTCGATCGCTGCTTTTTCATGTTGTCGAAAGACGATATGTTCGCTATCCTGATATGGAATGCGCACCATGAAAAACTCATCCTTAGATTCGACCAGCCAGTTCTGATTGGTCAATCCTTTGTCGGTCAATGTAATGGATGTCACATTGTTATTAAACAATTGTCGAATAATTAGCTCTGACATAAGTACCCTCCATAGCATAGTTTACACTTTTTTGGTAAAATAATAAACAGGGTGAGCACATGAACATACTGCTAACAACGTGCAATGCATCGTATATTCACAAAAATCTGGCTTTGCGATGGTTATATGTCATGCGACCGCCAGAGGTTTTAGTGACGCTGAAAGAATTTACAATCAACGATGAAGAGCAACAGATGTTGGAATATTTGGATAATAGTTGGGATGTCATTGCTTTTAGTGTATATATTTGGAACAGTGAAATTATCGCCCGATTAATTGAACAACTGAATAAATCGGATAGGAAACCGTTGATCATCGTGGGTGGACCAGAGGTTACTTATACTTCACAGCGTTGGTTAGACATCGGTGCAGATATTGTTATTCGCGGTGAAGGGGAAGAAGCATTCTGGCAGGCAGTTAAAGGAAATCTGAAATTTGATGGAATTTGTACAAAAAATCATATATCCTCAACTGTCGCGATGATGGATTTGGCTACATTAGAGAAAGTTGAGAGTCCATATTTCTTAGATTTTGACCTGTCTACGATTGAAAAGCAGTATTTATATGTCGAGTCATCGCGAGGCTGTGCGTTTGAATGTAGTTATTGTTTGTCTTCGATTGAGAAAGGGCTTAGAACCTTTAGTGAATCGTATATGCAAAAACTAATTGAGGACATAGAAAACAGCAATGTTCGACAAGTAAAATTTCTTGATCGGACGTTCAACCTCTTTCCTAAAAGAGCTCTGAAAATAGCAAAGATGCTCAATGACATAAAAAGAGATGTGGTCGTACAGTTTGAATGTGAGGTCACATCATTGTCTGAAGAATTAGAAGATTATTTTGCCAATGTAGCTGATAAAAAACGTTTCCGTTTCGAAATCGGTGTTCAATCTTTTTATCCACCAACCTTACAGGCTGTCAAACGCTACCAAAACAACGAACAAGTCAAGCGGATCATCGAACGCTGGACCCAGGCGGGATTAACGGTTCATGCTGATTTGATTGCCGGATTACCTTTTGAAGGTCTTGAGCAGTTTAAAAACAGTTTTACGCAGCTGTTTCGCATCCGACCACAGGAAATACAGGTCGGTGTATTAAAATGTCTGCCGGGCACGTTGATGAGCATTCAAGCCCTGTCGATGAAGTATAAATATAACAATGAGGCTCCCTACACGGTCATTTCATCTCCTTGGTTGACTTTGGAAGAAATGAACGACATACACGCATTGGCTCTGTGTACCGATAAGACCTATAATCTGCCACGAGCGAAAACATGTTGGCAACTGTTGGATCATTTGGGATATGATGTGGCTTCATTGATGATTGACTGTGGCAAGATGATTAGACAGTTGAAACATCCATATCAATTAAAAGATGTTGTTGATTGTGTTATTGAAATCGTAGGCAGATGTATAGATGTGCGGATGATACAAGCCGCAATCATGACAGATATTGCTAAACTTAGCAAAGTCACACCGCAGCGCTGGTTCGAATTTAATATTGATGATGAAATTCGTCAGATTATATTACACCATGCTTCCATCACGTTTGATGTCTCTTACGATGTTTTACGGCGCAAAGGATGGATGCATTATGCCATCGTCTATCAAGCGCTATGCGTCCAGTTGTGGCTTTATACACCCCAACATATCGGAAATTACGGTTATTATACTCTAGAGGGAGAATCACTATGAAACAACGTCTGATCGTTGCGACAAATAATATGCATAAAGCTCAGGAAATTAGGGAAATGTTAAAAGGACTGGATTTTGAAGTGCTATCTCTTGCGGATGCAGGAATTGATATTGATGTTGAGGAAAACGGTTCGACATATGCGGAAAATGCACTAATCAAGGCGATGGCTCTGCGAGATCTTACGGAGGGTTGGATTTTGGCGGATGATTCAGGATTAGAAATCGATGCTCTTGATCGGGCACCGGGTATTTATTCGGCTCGCTATTTGGGCGAGGATACGCCATATATGATCAAAAACTCCATGATTTTGAATAAATTGGAAGATGTCGAAGATCGTTCAGCACGATTTGTATGCTCGATTGCCTTGGTATTTGATGATGGATCTTATTGGATTACAGTTAACAAATGTGAAGGTTCGATCAGTGACTCCATACAGGGCAGTAATGGTTTTGGGTACGATCCGATATTTATTCCTCAAGGGCACTCTGCAACTTTTGGAGTATTACCTATGGAAGTCAAAAATACCATCAGCCATCGGGCGAAAGCCTTACAAGCTGTGGTACAATACTGTAAACTGCTAACGGAGGAATCCTATGTTTAAACTTTTACGTATACTTGCTTACATCGCGATTTTTGTTTCAATCATCATTACTTCTGTCGATTTAATGTCATTTGACTTGAATTTTTTCGAAGATTTTTATTCAACAAATGACTCAGCTGAAGAAATCGGTGTTTCTTTTTCAGATTTGATGCTTTCTACTGAAGTATTACTTGACTATACTCGTGGACAGAATGATTCATTGGATGTGATGGTTACAGTCGATGGTCGCAAAGAAATGATGTTTAACAAGCGGGAAGTCGATCATATGGTCGATGTCAAAGACTTGTATTTGGGTGCGATTTTGATTCGCAATCTGGGGGCAGTTTATTTTGCTTTGATTTTGCTTTTTGATATTTTAAGAAAGAAATTCTCAATTGAACAACATTGGCAGGCAGTCAAAAGTGCAGGTACAATCATGTTTGCGTTGATCGCCTTTATCGTGATGGCTGCACTTATCGATTTCAATACATTTTGGACTAATTTCCATCTGATATTCTTTAGAAATGATTTGTGGCTGCTTAACCCCAACACCGATCGACTAATACTTATGGTACCCTTGAACTTCTTTATCACACTGGTCACCCGAATCATCATTGTCTCTGTTGTGGGTTTATCTGCTATGATCGGATTAGTCTATTTCTTTGTACGAAAGGAGAGAAATGCATGATTCATATTGTATTATATCAACCGGAAATTCCACAGAATACCGGCAATATCATGCGTACGTGTACGGCTACAAATGCTATGTTGCACTTAATTGAGCCGTTGGGTTTCTCTTTGAATGAAAAACACTTGCGTCGCAGCGGGTTGGATTATCGGGACTTGTGTGTACATCAAATTCATCCCAACTGGGAGGATTTCATGGAAAAATATCCCGGGAATTACTACTTTGTGACGCGATATGGTAAAAAACCGCATTCGGATATGAATTTTTCAGAGTCGAAGAGTGATATTTTCCTGGTTTTTGGCCGAGAAAGCACAGGAATCCCTAAGTCAATTTTGAGAAATCATCTCGATTCTTGTATGCGCATTCCGATGATGCCCGATGCCCGTAGTTTGAATCTTTCTAATTCAGTGGCGATTGTCCTATATGAAGTATTACGTCAGTTGGATTACCCAGAGTTATCAAAAAGTGAAGTCCTAAAAGGAGAAGATTGGTTGGAGCGTGATGTATGAAACGATTCGATAAATTTGTTGATACATTTGTAAAGCGTTTTTACGTTCTTCTTTTTGCGGTGTTGATTTGCGCAGGATATATAAGTTTTTTAAATGCCTGGTTTGGACTCTCAATGCGCTCAATTGAGTCACCTAATGATATTTTGAATCTGGCGAAGTTCTCTGGTGTTCAGTCGCTTTGGCTGACGCGTTGGCTGACAATGACATTGAACACACCATGGCAGCCCTTACGGTTGGCAATGGGGTTTTTATCTACATTAAGATTTGAACAGTGGATACTGATCATTGGTGGCGGATTGATCATGTTTTCAAAAACGATGAGCAACGAGCATAAAAGAGTTCACCAGGCAGGGAAATTTCTGATTATGCTTATATGTGTTCAATTGGTCGCAGTAATCTATTCTATTGCCAATGCCATGTGGTCATCGACCGGACTGGAGGCAGCACTTTCTTTGCAATTGGGTGGTTGGGTACTGTTAGTAGGCGGAACCATTGGATTATTATTTTCGTTGATACTCTTTGTTTCTTCCTTGATATTTGGTTATCTTCCGCTCTTTATTGATAATAATTGATATTGCGATTGGATTGTAAAGTTGTCCTTAGTGTTTTATAATAGACTGCGAGGTGAATCGGATGGTCAGCAGCGTAAATGATTTTTTATCTTTAGCCTTTATCGGAATCATTGTTTTAGCTGCTCTGTTTTTAGCTTTGCGCGGTCTTTATATTAGTCGGCGTAAACGATTGATCGAAGAGGAAATCGAGTATTATAAAGAGTGGTAAATTTTGCCACATCTGTAAATTAGGAGGAAATATCATGTTTACAACGATTACATCACCCAATGCCCCTAAGGCAATCGGACCATATTCCCCGGCTGTCAAGTTAGGCGATTTTGTTTACATGTCTGGGCAGTTGCCTATTGACCCTGAGTCAAGCGAAATCGTTTCCGGCGGTATACAGGAACAAACGTATCAAGTATTGAAAAACATGGAAGCCGTTTTGGCGGAAATGGGACTTGAAACCCGTCATATAGTAAAAACGACGGTATTCATGACTGATTTAGCTGATTTTGATTTAATGAATCAAATCTACGCAACCTATTTTATGCAACCATATCCGGCCCGTTCGACCGTGCAAGTTGCCGCGTTACCCAAAGGCGCAAAGATTGAAATCGAGTGTTTAGTCATCGATACATTGGCTTACGAAGCACACATGCACCAACATGATCATGAAGGATGCGGATGTGGGGATGAAGGATGCAGTGAAGGTGAAGAAGGTTGTGGTTGCGGTGGTGATCATAAACATACACACGGTGAAGAGACTTGTGAAGATGGAAGTTGCTGCGGATAATCGCAGCTTTTTTTTGCGAAAAGTTCAAAAATTGTAGGGGAAATGAATTTTGTTGCATAGTAATTTATGAGGAGATGATTATGCAATTTTTTGAAAATATTTTAGTGTTTTATAAAAGCGGAGAGAATCAAACAACTGTTATTGATATTTTTGGCAACTGTACAAAAGTGGAAGTTTCTGTAAATTCTTTACTAGAAAGTTTATGTGCGAATAATGGCTTGAATTTGGAAGCAACCTTGATGAACTCAAGGAAAATTATGAAAGCCAAAAAGAATCCACCCATCAACTTATGTTATAAGTCAAAGATTACGTATTTCAGAGTTGTATCGGGAAGTACAAAGGATCAAATCTGGATAAAATATTCTCCACTTTTAAAATTTAAGGAAGAAAAGAATGGTCAAACCACCCTTGTTTATAAGAAAGATTTTTTGATAAATGTTGATTTTGATCATCGTAAATTCCATTATCAATACAAACGGGTAGACAAATATTATCACAATGACAAAAAATGTCCGATACTGGATTTGTTGATGAAAACTTTAATGTTTAAGTGATTAAAAACCAATGTCATTGATAATTGAAAATGTGTATAATTAGATAGTAATTAAGGAGTATGTCATGATTTTTAACAACAAACATTTCAAAACCACGTTAATGATCATCTTTAGTGCAGTGATATCCGCACTTGCTTTAAAGGTGTTCATTAGTGCCGGTGGTTTATTTCCAGGAGGTTTCGGTGGTCTTGCCGTATTGACTTCACGACTTTTATATCGTGAATTCGGTATAGACATTCCATTTGGCATTCTATATGTTTCGTTTAACATTATTCCCACCTATTTAGTATATAAATTTGTCGGAAAGTGGTTTACCCGTTATTCAGTTCTTCAATATGCACTGGTTAGTATTTTAGTCGCCATCATTCCAGAATTTGATATTACGTATGATATAGTTCTTATTTCAATATTTGGCGGTATTCTTTCTGGAATAAGTGCTTCATTGGCTTTAGCAGCTAATGCCAGTGGCGGGGGTACGGATTTTATTGCGATTTATATTTCAAACAAAACCAATGCCCCGGCCTGGCAGTACATACTATATGGTAACAGTGTTTTACTGATCATTGCCGGATTGTTGTTTGGTTGGGAGAAAGCTCTGTACTCGATCATTTATCAGTATGTATCCACTCAAGTTGTCAATTCGATGCATCAGCGATATAAACTGATGAGTCTGCGCTTATTTACAGCTAAACCCGATGTAATCATTGAAGCAGTACTAAGGACGACGCGCCATGGTATAACGAAACTTTGGGGTGAGGGTGGTTATTCCAAACAACCCAAATGTATGTTGTATATGGTCGTTAATGCTTTTGAGGTTGAAGAGATCGTCCAAATTGCCCAAAGTGTCGATCCTAAGGTATTTATTGATATAAGTAAAACGGAACGTGTGCTTGGCAACTATTATCGCAAGCCGTTAGAATAAAAAGTTTAGTATTTCTAAAAATATCCTTGCATATTTGTAAACAATATGTTTAAATAACTATGGTCTTTTTATCAAGAGATGGGGTAGAGAGTTAGCTCGTTGACCCCACGCCAACCTCCATGAATAAAACATGAAAGGTGGTTCCGCTAACAACGATAAGGGAAATCGAGTGTAATCGTGTCTTCTCTTATGTTTGAGAAGACTTTTTTATATAAATAGTTAAAATATAGGAGGAAAAACTCATGGAAAGATTTTTATTTACATCAGAAAGCGTTACGGATGGACATCCTGATAAAATCTGTGATCAAATTGCGGATGCTATTTTGGATGCAGCTTTAACACAAGACCCCCATTCTAAAATGGCAGTCGAAACAACGATAAAAGATGAATTGGTTTTAATTTATGGAGAAGCAAATACCAAGGCAGTTATCGATTATGCTGCGATTGCCAAAGGTGTCATAAAAGATATTGGTTATACAGAGAATTATGATGTCATTGTCAAAGTCAACGGTCAATCACAAGAAATATATAACGCTGTTGCTCAAGATGTTACTTGTGCAGGTGATCAAGGATTGATGTTTGGTTATGCCAGCAATGAAACCGAAGAACTCATGCCATTAGCCATCATTACCGCTCATCAGCTTTCACGTGCGCTCAGTGAAGCAAAAAAACGTTTCAATTGGTTGAGACCGGATGGCAAAACTCAAGTAACAGTTGAATATATCAATCACAAGCCGGTTCGCATCACGGCTGTCGTAGTTTCGACCCAGCACACAGCTGAAGTCAGTCATGAGGAAATCTGCAATGTCGTTTTAAATGAAATCATTCTTAAGACCATTGATCCGAAGTGGTTGGATGACAATACTAAATACTTCATTAATCCAAGTGGATCTTTTATCACCGGAGGCTCATTTGGTGATTCAGGGACAACCGGACGTAAAATCGTCGTGGATACTTATGGTGGAATGGGACGAATCGGCGGAGGTTGCTTCAGTTCGAAAGATCCTAGTAAAGTTGACCGCTCAGCAGCCTATTATGCCCGCTATGTAGCAAAAAGCGTTGTTGCAGCCGGTTTGGCAGATCGTTTAGAGATTCAATTAGCCTATGCGATTGGTCACAGTCATCCGCTATCAGTCTATATCGAGACCTTCGGTTCAGAGAAGATAGATAAGGAAGATATCTATCGTCTGATTCATGCTAACTTTGACTTTAGCGTTCAAAACATTATCACCGAACTAGATTTATTGCGCCCGATCTACCGTCAAACAGCAGCATTCGGTCACTTTGGCCGCGCTGAATTCCCTTGGGAGCAAATCAAACAATTATAAGACACAAAGGAAGAGCAATCTTCCTTTCATTTTGCTTGAAATAGCTGAGCAATAAGTATATTATGTTTAAGTAACTTAATTAAGTATCGAGGTGATCATGTGAATAAAGAAATAGAAAATAAGTTAACCGAAGAGTTATTCTCGACATTGGAACAATTTCGCTGTATGGATAAAGGTGCCAATCGTAAGTCGGGATTGGGCGGTAAACCCATTACGATGCTGATGATGATAGGACAACACACCAAACAAGGACCTGTAGCAGTGTCTGACTTGAAGAAGTACATGCATATTTCCGCTCCGGCTATCACTCAATTTATCAATATTCTACATTTCAAAGGATACATTGAAAAAGTGAGTGATCCGTTAGACAAAAGAAAATCTTTGATTGCTCTTTCTGAAAAAGGGAACAAAGAACTCAAAAAATCCATGGAAAAACTCAAGGTTCATATGAGTTTGATGGTTCGATATTTGGGTGAAGATGATACACGCACATTAAACAAAATACTAACAAAAATCGTAACATTTTATATGTTAGAACAAGGAGAAAATTATGAGTAAGCGCAAAAACAAGAAATTTAAAGGTTGGCTAATTGCTGGTGCCATCGTATTGGTTTTAGGATTAATTGGTTTTCAAATCATACAAAATGCCAATAAACGCATGATCGACAATATGGAAACCTTTGTTATTGAACCTGGGACAATCGTTTTAGAAGCTTTAGCGTCAGGGAAAATTACTTCGGCTGATGCAGAAGAAGTCACATTTAACGGAACATTTCGCAGAGCGACCGTTAATTTAGGTGATGCAGTCGTAAAGAATGACAAGATTGGTGAATATGTCAATAACATGGGACAGTTATTTGCGATTCGTGCTAACCGTGACGGTTTGATTACGCAAGTACCTTCAGCGGTTATGTCTAAGTTTGTAATTTCCAATCCTAGCAAATTTCAGTTGGACATTCAAATTACGGAGAGGGATATATATAAAATCGCCCTTGGACAAACGGCTACTATTTATGTTGAAGCTGTTAAAGAGTCCTACGTTGGAGAGGTAACTAACATAAGTTCACTGGGGAACATCAGTGGAGATTTTACGACGTACACCGTAACCGTTGGTTTTGACCATCAAGATACTCCGGTTTACTTAGGTATGAGCGGCAGTGCTAAAATCGTATTGGAAACATTTGAAAACATTGCGGTCGTGCCAGTGGAAGCACTGATTACATCTGATGGCAAACGCTATCTCTTATCAGCGGATTGGTTAGATAATTCGAATCTTCCACAAAGCGATTTCTATATTCCTATCACTACCGGTGTTGCCGATATTTATGATATCGAGGTAATTGCTGATGGATTGATGGGTAAAACCATTATCATACTACCGGATACCGGCAGCAATTTCCCGTTTTTCCAGGGATCACGTAATGATTAACATTCAAGAAATCACCAAACGCTATGAAATGGGTAACAACATCGTTATGGCCCTTGATGGAATATCGCTAGATATCCATGAAGGAGAATTTGTGGCGATTGTTGGTCCTTCTGGCAGCGGTAAATCAACGCTAATGAACATTATTGGCTGTCTTGATATCGTAACATCTGGGACTTATGTTCTAAATCAGATTCCTATTCAAGAATATGATCAAGACGAGCTTGCCGATATCCGCAATCAGCAAATTGGTTTCATTTTTCAGCAATTTAATTTACTGCCTAGTTTTACAGCTATTGAAAACGTCATGATGCCCATGACGTATGCTAAAGTCGCTAAGAAACAACGGGAACTCAAAGCGGCTACACTTTTACAAACAGTAGGGCTTGGTGATCGCATGGATCATAAGCCGACCGAACTTTCCGGTGGCCAGCAACAAAGAGTATCAA